>JAZUCR010000823.1:0-5983 GCA_045639225.1 Victivallales bacterium | reverse complement strand
GAGCATGGCAAGGAGGTCGAAGACGCGGAACGACGAGGAAAACATCGGCGCACCGTCCAGAGAGGGATAACGCAGGAAGAGGACTCCGGCCACCGGCAGGATCCCCAGAAAGATCAGCAGGGTCTGGAGCACATCGGTCCGGATGATGGAAAACTGTCCGCCAGCCGCCGTGTAGAAGGTAATCGTGAGCCCGATCGCCACCGCCGCCCAATGATACGGAATGCCGCAGGCCGCAGCTGTGATTTTGGCTGCGCCGATGATCTGCGCGCCGATCACCCCGAGCCACGCGGCCGCGATCACGGCACCCGAAAGTTTCTTCACGCCGTCTCCGTAAAAAGAACCGATCAGCATGGAGAGATTGTAGCCGCGGAATGCCGCGACGGTTTTGACGAGCGGAAGCAGAGCCAGAAGCCCGAGAGCCCCGCACACCAGCAGCCAGGCACCCGCCCAGCCCTTTTCATAACCGAGGTCGATACTGCCCAGAATTGCGGAGCTGCCCAGAATGGTTGCGAGCAAAGAGCCGGTCAGATAAATCACGCCCGCGCTCCGCCCGGCGACATAGTAGTCGTCGGGAGTGCGGATGCGGCGTGCACACAGACAGCCGATCACCACGGCCGCGCCGAGATAGAGATAAAACAGGATCTGATCCATCAAACGGTCACCTTTTCAACTTTCACTGCCGGGAACCGCCGGTTTGCTCATTTCGAGCTTTGTCTTCGAAAACGGCATTCATACCCTTGCATTTTTTGATGCCGGTAATATATACGGCAAAAGACATTTTTCAACCGGCAAATCATCACTGATTCGGGATTTCCGAACCTCAAAGAACCGCCAGAAGCATTTCTGTTCTGTCTTCGAAGATCTTTTCGGCGGTAAAATCGGAAAACGCGCCATACGCTGTCAGGATGTCATACATTTCCGTTCCGTCATCACCGATCTTCAGCGTCACCCGGTCAGCCCCTACCCCGGAAACGGTCACGGAATTATTGCCATCGTCATAAGAGAGGGTCTCCGGATCCCAGTTGTCCTCCGATCCTGAGGCAAACCACAGAGTGATATTGCCGCCGGAAAGCTGTTCCACAGTATCCTTTCCCCAATTTTCGCCGAAAGTGAAGATGTCGCTGCCCCCGCCTCCATGCATGCGGTCATTGCCGATGCCGCCGATAAGAATATCATTTCCCGAGGCGCCGATGAGCCGGTCGTTTCCGGCATCGCCGCAAAGGATGTTGTTTCCTTTATTCGCCCAGATAGTGTCGTTCCCGTCGCCGCCGCGGATGGTCAGACCGTCGCCGGGATATTCGAACCGCCGGCCGGTCATATCCACGATGTCGTCGCCGGCGCCGGCCCGGATCTCATCGATCTGGGCGATGCGGGACTGGCTCAGGCCGAGCTCGCCCGGGGATGCGGAATAGATGTCATCCACGAACAGGGCGTCGCCGTTGGCGTCGTCCGTCATCAACAGGGTATTGGCATCGGCCGATCCCTCGAAAATGTCCGTAAGTCTGTTCTTGCCTGCGAGCACGACAAGTTCCCTGGTGCCGCCCCAGGTGTCATTGGCGGAACCGGCGTGCTGCGCCCGATAGCCGCTGCCCCAGGTGCCGACTGCATTCACGAAAAACACGTCGGCATTGCCGTCTGCATTGGACTTGACAAGCTTCGGTTTATCGTCGGTTTCTCCCGCGACGACAGGTTCAAGTACCGTCCATTCACCGTCTTCCGGTTTGACGCGCATCTGATAGGTTCCCTCCGGCATCTGGAAGGAGTCGAGCGAATTCGAATCGACGGCGAGCCGGAGCACATGTTCGAAGGTGTCGTCCGTGGAATATTCCGCGATGTATTGCGCGGCACCCGCGGTCTCTTCCCAGGTCTGCGTCTGCGGCATGACGATCGAACCGGATTCCATTTTGACCTGCAGTTTCAGGGAATTGTCCTCGAAAATCAGATCGGCGTAACCGCTGCTGGAAGTCCCGTTAACGGAAAGCGTGAAATCCGGGATACCGCTGCCGGTAACGGTCACAGTCAGATTTTGCAGATCCGGAATACCGGCCGCGCCCGAGGCGGCGGTAAAGAGGGTATAGGTGCCGATTTCTGCATTCGTCATATCCACGGAAACCGCCGCATCGGCGTAAAGATCGGACACGGACGATTTGACAGTGAACAATGCATGGTCTTCCCGTTCGGCCAGGACGAAGTTCAGGCTGCATTTCCCGGAAAGATCTCCGCTGATAAAACTGGTGCTGTCGACAGTGATCGAATCATTGCCGCCGCCGGCATCAATGATTCCATACAACCTGGAATGGCCCGCCAGGGACAGGACGTCGTCGCCTTTGCCCAGCGAGACGTTCCCGACCGCGATGGAAAGATTGGAAAGGCTGAAAACGTCGTTCCCGTCAGAACCGAAATAACTCCAGCCGTTGGAGTCCAGCAGGTCCTCGGGGACTTCCGTTTTTTCACTCCGGGCGACTTGCAGCGCTTCCAGCACGGCGGCGGCTCCGGCGGAATATCTTCCGGCATAGACCAAGGCGTGATCGGCATTGACCGTGCCGGATGACGCCTTGTTCAAGTTGAACGCGTGGTTGTATTCGTTCGAGGTGGAAACGATCAGCGAACCTCCGGAAATATGGAATGTCGGGAGGCTGTCGCCGTAGGTATAAACCCCATATGCGGGGGATTCGTCCGACAGCGCACGGGTCACCAGCACGTTCATGTTGAGATCTTTTACCGTTACTTCGTCATAGATCCGAATGCAGTCCAGCAGCTCCACCGTCTCTCCGGCAACGGAAGGATCGAAAGCGACCGTATTGGCGTCGATCATGCCGGCGGCCTGTTCGAAGGCGCGGAACATCGTCCCCGTGCCGTACACACGGGCGTCGGTCACCGTGAACGTCTCTATGTAATCGAGCCTCAGATCGTAGAGGAATTCGCTGAGTTGCGCCTCAAACATTTCTTCCCGTGTGTACCACCGGGTGGCCTGGTTATAACCCCAGCCGTAATTGATGTGGAAGGTATCGGTCGCCCGGTCGTATCCGTCAATCACCATCGCATGCCCGGGGTAAGTGGTGCCGACCGGTCGTCCGGCTTCCAGATTCTCGATCAGGACCTCATAACCGGCATCTGAGATATGCCAGTCCATGTCGTCGTCCCAATACCCCCAGTAATAACTCCCCAGGTAGGGACCGTCGGAGATTGCGCTTTTGAGTCCGGACCGGGTGAAAACCGAATGATTCCATATGAAGCCGGTTCCGGTCGCGTCAGCGGAATAATTCGCGTGATTGACTACACCACAGGCATAAGACAGGGCGGCTGCGTGCTCGGCGGAATCCAATTTGAAATCCGACAGCAGTTCGTTGAGTTTGGCAAAGGACAGCGTGCCGGGCGTCGACCCGTCCGACTTGATTTCGATGACAATACGTTCTCCGCTCTCGGCTTTTTTGGAACTGGTATATTCATCCGTTTTGTCCAGCGTCAGCGCCAGGTCAAGTCCTTCTTTTTCGATGAAATAGTAAATGAGCTGTCCGTCCGCCGTATTGGTGCATCCGACCAGCGAATGGGTGTCGGGGCTGACAGTCGGATCGTACGGAGTATATTCGTTATAGCAGATCGTGGTATTGCCGCCCATTGGGCATATCCCGCTCTGAGCCCACAGAGTGGAAAGCATGATCCCCGACGTGTCGATGTTCCCGAACGTGATCTGGTTCGTCCCGATGTTCCCCGCTTCATCCATGGCCATGAAGTAATACGTTTCATTCAGCGAGGCTATGACCGGCTCCGTGTATTTCTTCCATTTGCCGAATTCGCTGATGCGGTAATATATCTGACTCCCGTCGTCGACCGCGGCCGTCAGCGCGGTCTGCAGGACCACGGTCTCCGTGTCGGCGGACAGCGTGATGACCGGAGCCGTCGAGTCGATCGTGACTTCACAGCTGGCGGAGGAAATACTGCCTTCGGCGTTCTGGGAACCGACTTTCACGGTAAGGACGTTTTTTCCCTCCTTCAGCGACGCCGTGCTGACCGAGCAGGTGAAATCACGGGAATATCCGGGCGAAATATAGTTCAGACCGCAGTAACCGAGAAGCGTGTCCCCGAAATAGACGTATGCCATGGTCTCCTCCGACATTTCCTTGCCTTCGTTGGAAACTGTGAAGGAAAGTGTGACATCCTCACCTGGAGAGACGACACCGGTTTTTGGCGAGAGATGATTCACAGCCAGATCGGGCGAAACAATCGGCGCGATCCCGCAAACCGCTTCGTCGATCTGAAGTTCGATCAGGTCTTCCAGCGTGCACCACCGGTTCTTGTCTTCCCCCCATCCGTAGTTCAGGTGGAACATGTTCCGGGAGCTGTCGTAGCCGTCCACGACGACCGCGTGACCGATGCTCTTGAGCGAGATCCCGACCGGTCTGCCCTGAAGCATTTCATTGACCATGAAATCATCGTCCGCCAGTCTGGTGTCCGGATCCACATAGCTTTCGGAGTTCTGCGGCCAGTTGAAGACCGTCATGTATCTGTCGACCACACTTGCCGGATCGAAGCCGGCCCGGATGAATACATCCCGGTCCCAGAACGCTCCGGTCGAGATCGAGGAATACTGGGCCATCTGGATGACACCGGCGGCAAAACACAGTGCGGCGATGCTGTCGATGTTCTCCAGCTTGAAATCGGCGAGCAGTTTGTTCGTTTCCGCAAAAGAAAGATGCCCGGATACGGGGTCGTCGGAACTGTCTATCACGATGCCGGTGGTACACTTGTACGCATCCGATTTCTCCAGGGATAACGTAAGGTCCAGCATCCCCTTTTCAAGCCAGTAGTAAATGATCTGTGAGGCGGCGTTATTGGTGCAGCCGGTGACACACCGTTTTCCATCTTCCGGGTCGACCGGGCAGTATTTGTTGTACGGATCGCTCTGGATCCAGTCGGAGGAATAAGAAAGCAGCGTCCGGTTTTCCGCGTATTCCCGGAGAGCCGGGGCGCCGTCCGCGACGAAATACGAGATCCCGAGGAGATGATCCAGCATGTGCGAGGCAACCGAAATGATCTGCCCATCGGAATAGCTCCCGTCAACCAGAACAAACGCGTTGTCGTTTTTGATCTGATTGTTGCCGTCGTGCGTCTCGGCGACGCCGAAGAAATCGCCGTACTCCGCGAACGCCGGACTCTGTCCGAAATACAGCGTGGAATATTCCACGCCTTCGGGACGTTCCAGCGTGAAGGCGATGTTGTACCTGTTATACTGTTTGGTCAGCTCGGAAACGATGGCTGCCCGCTGTTCCTCCGAAAAGCCCGGAGCGGCCACGGAAAGGTCGAAAGCGAGAGCCAGGTCGGAATTGCTGTACCGGACAAGATCCTCCCCGTCGAAATCCAGATAGACATACTGAGCCGTCGGAGCAGTTACGCTCAGAGTCAGTTCATCGTCATTCAGGTTCAGCGTGTATTCCTTGCCGTTGATCCATACAGGCTGATCCATTGAGACCGAACCGAGCTCCATGACACTGTTGACCACGGAGATCGTCCGGTCAAAACCCGCCGCGCCTGCCGCGAGCCTGTAGACTCCGGTTTCCTGCGAATCCGAGATCAGGAGCCGGAATGGAATGGTCTCCGGATCGGAAAGGCCGGTCAGATCGACGAGCGCGGCCGTGTTTTCAGGGGCAATCGAGGAAACATCGAAGTACAGCGCCGCGCCGGATTCGAACGTGACGTCCGCGCAGTTGAAATACCCTAAAAGTCGGCCGCCACTTTGAACCAGAGCCGAGTTCAAATTGCCGCCGGATTCGTTTTTCAGGATGCCGCCCGCACCGACCGTGACATGATCAGCTGCGCCCTTGGATTCCAGGATCATTCTGCCGCCGGAATTGACCGTGATTCTGTTCCCCGTGCCGTCCGACAAGACGTTAAGGCTGCCGTCGGAGGCAACGATGATATCGTCCGCCGTGCCGCCGGAGGAGATTTGGAGATCGCCGCCGTTGACCGTGGCGCTGTTCGCCAG
>JAZUCR010000822.1:0-2179 GCA_045639225.1 Victivallales bacterium | reverse complement strand
GTTTGGAGCGGGAATTCGCCGCTCCCGGAGATAATACTATTTACACCTCTTGTTTGTTGCGCATCAAACTGTTGCAAGGAGAAAAGTTGGAGGGTTGGCAAGTTTTCAAGGCGATACGCTCGGCGTTTCAGCGTCGCGGTTTCGATCCGGATGTGCCTTGGAAGAATCGGCGCGCGTCATCGCGTGACGGCGAGGGAGACTCCGACACAGCAAAGCGGGCGACGGAGTATGAAAAATTGCTTTCCCAATATGTGAACGGACGGGAGGAATATTTTTATCCCTGCTATTTCGATGCGTTCCGCATGGGACTGTGGGATCCAGCAGCGAATACGATCCGGTTGCGTCCCGAAAAATTTTCTGATCGTGCGCGTGGATTTATGCCGCCCCGCAAACTGGTGATTGCGGAATTGAGAAAATTGTTGGAAAATGCGGCGAAACAGTTCCCTGCACTTGCGGGAAAGACCGACGAGATACTTTTCGGGCCCGGTCGGGAGCAGTACGCCTCCTATTATGCAGAAAAACGAAAAGTCTTGGGGGTGAGGGAAGGGGGAGTCGCGGATTGGAATGCGCTTCTGGGGCAAAAAATACCGCGGTTCGATAACCGCCAGCCAGGGCATTGCGCTTTGATTCCGCGTCTGCACGTTTGTCAGGCGGACGATACCGCGGTCATTGAAACGACTTTCTTGTTGAAATTGAAAAATCTGCGCTTTGCAACACTGGAAGGGCGTGAGGAGTCTTTGCCTCCGGACGCTATTCGTGGCATTCTTGATGTCGCAAGAAAAAAGGCTGTCGACAAGCGCGCCGAACTTAAAGCAGTGGGGAAAAACGACAAGGATAAAATCCAAGCGGGGGTCGCCTCTTGTTACAAAATCACCAAATCTGAACTTAAGAAATGTGTCAAGGCGTCAGGATGGAGTGTCCTTCCGGGCAACGACGAGGTCGAAGCTCCAAAAATTTCCGGTCGTTCCCGCTTTTCTCGTCCGGCGGCCAAGATCATGCGCGAGTTGATTCTCGGAGGGGGATCTCCCCGCGCGATGTATGAAAAACTGTTGAATACGCCCCCTGCTGATATTGCTAGTGGTGATTTGAAAGAGGATCTTAAATTTTTGTTGATTATGCCGGATTCGTGGGATGCGATTTGTGTTCCTGATTTGGGGTTGGCGAAGATTCAGCACGGGGTGCCGGACGTGGACGCGGCGGTTAATATGTTAATCGCCGAACAGCGCAGTCCGTTGATCCGTCTGCGGCTCAAACTGTTCGACGAACAGTTGAAGAAGTTACTCAATGATCCGAAGATAGGTAAGCCAGACCGCATTGTAATAGAGTTTGTCCGTGGCGATTTTATCGGAGAAGAACAGAAGCGGAAATTTGAAAAAGAGCAGAAGACAAGGCGAAAGGTCAATGCCGATATTCGTAAAGAAGCCGAAGAAAGGGGATATTTCAGTAACACCGATATGCTGAAAATGAAACTGCTCAGGGAGCAGGCCAATATCTGTCCTTACACGGGGGGGCCCTTATCCCCAAATGATCTTGACGCGTTGGAGGTGGATCATATAGTGCCGCGACACGGCGGGAAAAATGGCTCCGACAGTTATACGAACAAGGTAGTGACCAAACGAGCGACCAATGAAGAAAAGGGTGCGCGTACCCCATACGAGTATTTGCATGGCTCTGGGAAGTGGACCGCCTATACTAACCGTGTTATGGGGATGAAACTGTCCAAACGCAAACAGCGGCTGCTGCTTTCTCCGGATGCGGAAACACTCGACCGGAAATACGCTGATCTGTGCTCCACCGCTTGGCTCGCGCGTATTTTCCGCGACATCGCATTGCTTCGTTGTAATTGGCGCGATGGTGCGGCGGGTGAAAATCGTCATGTGATCGTCATCAATGGCGCGGTAACGGCAGCTCTGCGTCGAAAATACAGTATTGATTCTCTGCTTGCCCCAGATTGCCATGATGCCGAGGCGATAGAGAAGAAAAACCGCGCCGATGCCCGACACCACGCATTGGATGCGATGGTATTGGCTTTTGCGACGTTTTGGATGCGCGATCCGGCACTGCGCGATAAATTGCTTTTGCCTGACGGGATTGATCGCAACTATTTCGCCAAATATATCGACAAAGTTGTTCCCCGCAGTATTATACTGCCAAAATCCGGCATGGAACAAATGATTTA
>JAZUCR010000821.1:0-6183 GCA_045639225.1 Victivallales bacterium | reverse complement strand
CGTCCGTCGACCCGCCACAAGGCGATGCTGCGCGTCAGCGATTCGAAATCGAGCCGACGGCCGCCGCTGGCGCAGTTGTCGATCGCAGAATCGGGCAGCAGTTTCCGGACCTCGTCCCAGAGTTCGTACAGCCCCATAATGTAACGGGTCTCGGTGAGTCCGATCCGTCCCGGTTCGTCGGCTGCGGCCCAGGCGGCGAGGACATTGAAATTGAAATCGAACCGGACCATGGAAACGCCGTCCTCCCGGATCCGGGCTTCGATCGTATCCAGCGCCCATTGACGCGCCTCGGGGAGTCCGAGATTCAGGAGCATGTAATCTTCCCGCACCGGATTGGGCAGCAGCAGTTCCGGATGTTCCTGCACAAATGGCTTGTCTTTGGTCATCCGTTCGATCTCGAACCACAGCATGAATTTCATGCCGTTGCGGGCGGCGCTGTCGGCGTAAGGTTTCAGGCCGTTCGGATGAACGCCGCGGTTGACCCGCCAGTTCCCTACTCCGGTCCATTTTCCCAGCGTGTCATTGGCCATGCCGCCGACGCTGCGGGGGGTACGGAGCGGACAGGGTTCATGGTCTTCTCCGAACCAGCCGGCATCCATCCAGAGCAGTTCGAACGGCAGTTTTTCCCTGCCGATGAACTCCATCATTTCGGTCAGCATTTCGCCGGGGATATTGCCGCCGCAGGCAAAATTCAGCGGGGCGGGAATGATCTCGCCGCGGGTATCATGCGGCGAATGATAAGTCAGCATGAAACGCCGGAACACATTCTGCGCGTCATCGGGATCGCAGTCCGGACCGTGTTCGAGCAGAACGAACGACGCCTGCCGAACTTTTTCACCGGGATGCAGGTAAAAATCGGTCTTCCGGAGGCCGCAGCGGACCGTCAGCTGTTTGCCGTCCATGATAAAGCTGCATTTCCACGCGCCGCTCCAGCCTATGGCACATTGATAAAACCATTTCCCGTCGGATTTCAGATTGAAGAACGGCAGGAAATCGGCCGAAGACCGGCCCTCGGTACATTCCATGACGGTTTCCGGACGGATCCGGCTGCTGAGCATCAGTTCTTCCGGCATATAATCATCCTGTCTGGCGCGGGATCCGAAATGCCGCTGCAGCCGGACGAATTCGACCGGTGCAACCGGAACCGCCGCGTCCAGAGATTGGAAATCACTGATCTGGAAAGAATCGCGTCCGCCGATATTTTCCACGAACGGCAGCCATTCGACGGCGGGGAAATCCCGATAAACGGTGATCTTCAGCGTGTAGCGGATCACCTGATCGGGAGAAGTCTGCGTAAGTTCATAGAGCTCACGGTCGGATTCGGAGCGCCGGGCCGCAGTCTCGAAATTCCTGCCCATGAGCCGGCCGCCGTAAAGGAAAGTCGGACTGAAACAATAAAGATTTTCCGGACAGGCAGTCTTCCCTGCTGCCAGTTCTTCGAGTTCGCGGACCAGTCCGGCATAGTGAAAAACGGTCGGTTCCATCATGATTTCGATTCCCTCTTCAAAGTGTTTCGTTCATATTGTCTTCGGTTTCCCCGCCCTTTTCCGGATCAGCGGCAGATGATGAATTCCAAAGCATCCCGGAGCCGCCGGCAATCCGCCTCCGAGGCGCCTTTCATCGCCGATGACGCACAGATGAAAGCCGTGCAGTCGTCGAGCGTATTTTCCGGAACCGGAAAGCCCAGATCGCGCAGGGAACCGGGCAGATGCAGGCGGCGGAGCCTCGCCTGGAATTTCACACCTTCTTCGCGTTCCCCGTTGAAGATCAGCTGCGCCACGTTGCCGATCGCGACCAGTTCGCCATGCAGAAACGATTCGGCTTCCTTCGTGAACGCGGTCCGGACATACAGATAGAATTTATGTGCCGCGGCAGTCTGCCGGGAACCGTTCGCCAGTCCCGAAATCAGCCCGGCGCCGACGATCGAAAAATAAACCACGTCCTGCAATGCCTTGGTGACGCGGTGCGCCAACACGTCCTGATACGCGGATTCCAGCTTGCGGTCGAGTTCGGCATAAATATATTTTGCCAATTCATAGCACAGGGCGAACCCGGCATCGGCATCCGCGGCGGAATGATCCGGCAGACGCTGTTCGATCTCGATTTTCTTGGCCATGGCATCGCAGACCCCCGAGACCAGCAGACGCGCCGGCTGTTCCGACATTACGGTCATGTCAACCAGCACCGCCGCGATGCTCCAGGTATATTTCGGACTGCCGACGGATTTCCCGTCCTTGTCATAGCACACGGACATCGGGGTATAGGCGCAGCAGGTGGCCGACGAGGTCGGTATGGTGATCAGCGGCAGATGGGTCATGTCGGCGATGCATTTGGCGAAATCCAGGATCACTCCGCCGCCGCAGCCGAGCAGAACATCGATCCCTTCGGTCATGCCCTGTTCGACAAAATTTTTCGCCGCTTCCCAGTCGCAGTAACCGTTGTATTCGAGCACGCGCAGAGGGATCCCCGCGTCCGTCAGGGATTTCCGGATCTTATCGAGCGCGATCCCGGCGGAAATATCGGTGCAGACCAGCAGCGGGGAATGTCCGACCCGGACCACTTCTTCGGCGCAGCGTTCCAGCAGGTGTTCTTCCTGACGGAACCGGCCGCAGCCGAATTTGAAGGCATTGTCAACAGTGAAAACCGGTTTGTAGTCGATCATGGCATTTCCTCTTTTCCCAAGCAGCTCTTGTTTTGCTGAAACGTAATATACTTGGATCGGAGGCGGTTTTCAATGCCGGGTCCGATGGTTTTTGTCCAAATATTTATGCACGTTCCCAGACCGTCAGCGGGTTGTCCGGTGAAAACCTCATCCCGGCCGAAGCATAATCCACTTTCCCGCCGCAGCTCCGCAGGACACCCCTGCCCTGCTTTTCGCCGCGTTCCCGGCACATGACCAGCGGACCGCACAATGCCGCCTGATATGCTTCCAGTTTTTCCGTCCGGACCGAGAAATCGAATTCGAGCTCGATCCGGTCTCCTGCGTGCCAATGTCGTTTCAAACGGTGATACGTCCCTCTGGAAACGGCATGACCGTCCACGCGGCAGTCGAAATCGCGCGGGATCCGCAAAGCCAGCTCGAATTCGCCGCTTTTCAGCAACGTCACGACCGCTTTGTTCCCGGCAGGATAACCGCCGGTGATTTTCAGGATCCCCGCCGAGGTCAGATCTTCATACAGATTGACCGCATAGCCGTTTTCCGTGCTCATCACTGCGATCCGCGGCGCGAGGCTCAATCCGTAGGGACCCTGGGCGCGGCAGCAGTCCTGTCCGGGAAAATCCGGCATCTGGTCCGCAGCCGGACGTTTCCAGCCGCCGCACAGGAACGGATTGATATGCGTCACGTTCGAACCGTCCGGCATAAATGCACCCAGCAGAGCGTTGTAAAACGACCGCTCCATGTCATCGGCGATCGTGCTTTCGCCGGTCAGCTGCAGCATGGCGGCGCTGAACCACAGCCAGGTGGCGGTGATGCAGGTTTCTCCCATGCCGCCGCAGTCGGTCCGGTACTGACGCGCCGCTCCGCTGTACCAGAATTCGCCGTTGGCGTCTTTCAGTCCGCCGCCGCCCGTGATGAAGAGCTCCTTTTCCCGCACCATGCGGTAATAGCGGATCAGCGTTTCAAGTTTCTCGGCATCATGATCCAGCGCATAAAGCGCGGCAAGCCCCTGAAAACAACTGGTCATTTCATAAGCCTTGCCGTTGGCGATCTCCGCCGGGGAAACGCCGATCCTCGCGGCCGTGAAGATATTGTGCAGATGACAGCAGCCGGACTCCGCCAGCTTCACCGCCGCAGACATGAGTTCGTCGTCGCCGCACAGTTCCGCGATCTCGACCAACGCCCTCAGAACCGATCCTGCCGCCAGCCCGAAATGCTGGCCGTAACTCTGCAGTTCGCCCGCCTGTCCGGCCAGATGCCGGGCACAGCGCCGGACCGCATCCAGCACCGCGGGATCGGAATTCATTTCCCGGTAATACGCCAGCAGACCGAGCAGGACATATTTCCGTCCCCAGATATCCCAGCCGTCCAGCTGTTTTTCCGCGGGATAACTGCTGATGCAGCCGTCGGGGGTCTGCGCGTCAAGCAGATCGGCAACGGTATGGTCTATCTTTTCTTTGAGCTCGGGATCCTGCGTTGATGTCCACGCATAGATTGCAGAGCGGACGACTTTTCCCCAGAATTCGCAGCGCCATCTGTTATCCGTTTCATTGCGCAACTTGAACGGCGCGGCCAACTGGCCGTAATCGATTTTCAACAGCCGGTTTTTCACGACCTTATCCAGCATCAAACCCAAAGGGCCATAAAGCCGGACCATTCCAGCGGGAAAATCGGAAGAGCAGATTCTCATTTTTCTCACATTTTCCCCTGATACAGGAAAGCTGAATCCCGCGGAGCCAGTTTCAGATGGACCGTTTTATCCTGCACCGGATAGTTTTGCCCGTTGAAAATATCTTTCATGGCGGAAATACCGTTCCAGGGCACGGCAACGGTCAGTTCTTTTTCCGCATCCGTATCGTTCAGCACGATCAGTATTTTATTGCCGTTCCCGGTATAGATGCATCCGAAGACGCGGTCTGTTCCCGGAACCAGATTTTCCAATCTCCGGAAGGTGCGTTTCGCTCCCAACGTTTCAAAATACCGGTGCCAGATGTCGACCTGCCCTTTTCCCTGCGGAAGCAAACGCTGGCGTCTGTCCCAGATATCGAAGCACTGGATCAGACCGAACAGAGAAGTATATGCGATAAAATGACGGATGGCACGGTCATGTTTCGGTTCATTCGGATCCCAGTATTTTTTTTGGGCGGGGGCAAAACATTCCAGAGAACGGAGGAACTGGGGGATCAGGGCCGTCGTCATTTCGACGCACCGGGTTCCATACGCGATCCGGACCAGTTCCGGATCAAGCACATCATAATAGGAAACCTGCTTGTAAACCTTACTGTCATACATTTCCCCGCCGACGATCAAATCGAAAAAATTGTCCGAAGGCGTGCGCGAAGGATAAATATGACCCCAGAGCCAGCCATCGGGCGATTTTCTGCGGACCATGCGCAGGACACGGATAAAATATTCCCGCAGACGCAGCAAGTCGTTATCCCGGACCGTTTCGCCGAATTCATCTTTCCATCGGCAGCCATGGCAGGCATTGCCGCAGGACCGCGGCCAGCAGAGATCGAAATAAAGATGTTTGACATCTTCCTGCTTCCATTTTGTGCCGTCCAGGACATTCCTGACACACATTAGCTGATGGTCATAGAAAGAGTTGGAATTGAGGCAGCCGTAGGTAAAGGAATTCAGGTTTCTGGCAGTCCGCCCGACATGAGCCTGATCGGAAGAATATTCACCCAGACCGGGCGGCGGATTGACCCAGTCGGTACAGTAATAATTCCAGGCGGGCGACATCGGGGAAACGCCCTTCGGAGCGATATACGAGAAATATGTCATCTTATCCGGGCGGATCCGTTTATCCTGTTTCACCCGGGCGCGGATCCACTTCCAGAAATCCGTACCGTAATCGGGATGATAATACATGAAGAAACGCGATGAGGTACCGCCGATGATGATATTGCCGCGTTCCCGGGGCGGGTCGGTGAATTTCTTCAGCGGCTTGACCGGCGTCGGGTTCAGATAGAAGGAAAAAACATTGCCTTCCGATCCGGTTCTGAAAGGCCGGTCGGCGATTCTGAGCGTCAGCAGAACTTCCTGCTTTCCCGCGGTCACGGTCATGGATCTGGATTTGTCTTTCACATACCAGCCGCGTTTGGTAGCGGTTCCGCCCATCATGCCGACCTCATCGCCGCCGCACCAGAAGAACGGATTGGTAAATGCGTTCACGTTCAAAACAGTATCTTTTTTCAGAGAATTTTTGTAATGAGGCGAGGCGCAGTCATCGAAAGCGTCGGCATATTTCCGTTCCAGCGGGATTTCCAGAGCAACGGTCCCGATTTCCGAATCGGCCGGGGAACTGCAGGTAAAATACATGAATCCGTCGAATTCGCAGACGGCTTTCACGGTCAGCGGGATTTTCGGATCGGCCGGTTTCAGTTCAAAAACCACATTCACCGGATCGGCGGAGATGCATCGTGCTTGAAACGAAACAGCTTTCCCGTTGACTTTCAGCGATACCGGACGTTTCAGAAGTTCTTTGCCCTGACTGCGGATCGAAGCGATCATGCCGCCGG
>JAZUCR010000820.1:0-8354 GCA_045639225.1 Victivallales bacterium | reverse complement strand
CCTCGATTTCTTTCGCGCGCCGGATCGCCGACATCGTGGAATGTTTCGTGTTGGAAACGATCGCGCCCGCGCCGTTGGCGTGGCAGACTTTCACTGTGGCCCCGATCAGCTGCTGTTCCTCTTCGGTGTCCATTTTGTAATATTCGCCCGCGATCCCGAACAGGGTCAGCGTCTGGGCGCCGAGCCCGATCAGTTTTTCGCAGCAGTTCGAATAATCCTCCACATCGACTTCGCCCCGGTCGTTGTAAACTGCGGGTGCGATCGGACAGATTCCTTTGATTTCCATATTTTATTCCTCCATTTTGATTGGTTCGGCGAATTTCAGTTCCCTGTAAGGGATTTCGCCGGTGTATTTTTCGATTTTGTCTCCATTATGCACATAAATTCCGTTGACCGAAACATTTTCGATCCGGTGTTCCTCATCGAATCCGAACAGTAACGCACCGTTGAACGTTCCCTCCACATGCAGGTTTTTCAGCGAGACATGATGGATGCGGGCCCGCGTGTCGTCCGTGGAATAGAAATTCTGCGAAATGGTGAAATTGATCTCGGGTCTCCGGAAAAGATTGCCTTCCAGATAAATGTTCTCGTAGCGGATGTTCCGGACTTCGCTGTGGTCGATCAGGTAGATATGGCACACGCCGCCAGGCGTGCGCACTACTTCGATGTTTTCGAACACCACATCTTCGAGCAGATCGGCCTGCGAGGTGTGTCCGATCTCCAGCGCACTGCCCGCATCGTTCCACGTCACGATATTCCGTACCGTGATATGATGCGAATGCATCCCGGACGCCCGGCGCGTCTTGATCGCGATCGAATCGTCGGAACACTTGAAAAACGAATCTTCGATCAGCAGATTCACGCAGGAACGCGGCTGGATGCCGTCCGAATTCACCGCCCAGGTGATCGCCTTGTGATGACGGATCGTCATATCGTGCGTTCCTTCCGGAACCAGATTCCAGAACGGCGAATTGAAGATCATCGGACCGTCCCAGACGATATTGCACCCTTCGAAGAAATGGATGAACGCATCGTCGGCGCGCCCTTTCCAGTTTTCACCCGGATTCCTGCGCACGAGCGTGCCGTCGAAAATGCCGCTGCCGTAAATGCGGATGTTTTCGCCTTTTTCGCAAGTCAGGCCGCATTTAAGCACCGCGCCCGGCGCCAGGTAGATATCGTGGTCCGAAACCGGACGCAGACGGTCTCCCGGCAGATAGTGCACGCCGGGTTCGAACGCGAGCGTTTTGGCTGCCGTATAATCAACGGTATCATGAACACCCGGTTCCAGCCGGAGCGCGTCCGCGGGCCCGGGAATGACCGGATCGAGCAGAACATAGACCGTAAAATGAGGCAGGTCCGGTTCGCCGTAATTTACTTCCAGCACGCCGTAACGGTTCTTCGGCAGAGTGAAGCGGACGCTCTTTCCGCAGATTTCGACCGGAACCTGTTCCCGCAGAGACGGACGGAATTTCGCCGCCCTGACTTCGCAGGGGAATTCCGCCAGAAAATCCATGGAGACATCGGATTCCAGCGTGATGAAGCCTTCCGCGCCGCCGTTGGCACGGGGATCGGCGTTGCCGAGCGATTTGGATGCAGCCGCCGCGGCGGGGCAGGGGAGCCAGCTCGGGGATCCCGATCCTTTGGTCCACATTTTGAACGCCGCTGACGGTATGCCCTCGATTTTCGCCGGGATCCGGATCTGTTCCGGGTTCGGAAACCAGTCCGCATATTGCAGCTGTGTGAAACCTCCGATGGTTGGTTTCAATTCTTCCGGCACTGTTCCCCGGTCCAGAAAGACCAGTTCCAGTATCTGATCCAGGAAGAAATGCTGAACGAAGCAGCCCAGATGATGGATATAGGCGTTCAGACGCTTTGCCGTGAAGGTTTCCAGCGCCAGAATGAATTCGATCCCGACGATGTTTTCATATTCGAAGAACCGTTTTCCGCTGTTCCTGTTCACATGCCGGAACAGCGCATCGAAATACCGTTCGGCAAAAATCGGTTCGTCATCCCGGATCGCATGTTCGGACCGTCCGTCCGGAATTTTGATTTTTTCCGTCACCGGCGTGAAGACCAGATACATCCCGCGCAGAAAACAGGTCTCCATGAAATCATCCAGCAGGTCGAGCACCGGTCCCGCTTTCAAGGCACCGTTCGGTTCGGTCAGCAGCGCTTCGGTGAATTCGGCGTGGACCAGATTGATTCCTTCCGCAGCGGCTTCATCCAGAAAGATTTCCGCCGCCTGCCGGTCATCGGTCAGGTGAAAGCGTTTCGGATGCAGTTCGAACGGCTGGTAATCGCAGTCCAGCACTTTCCCATTACAGATATGAAACGGGGTTTTGAAAGTCATTTCCGGATCTCCTTCTCCTGCAGATACGGGAAGTCGCAGCCTTCATCGGCTTGAAGAACAGTGTCGATGTAATGCCGGACGAATCCGCGCTCGAATTTTTCTTTCGGTTCGAATTTCATTTCCTTCAGGCGTCTGGCGATTTCTTCGTCGGAAAGTTCCACATTGAGGATTCCCTTATCCACATCCAGCACGATGATGTCGCCGTCCCGGACCGCACCGAGCGGACCGCCCGCCATCGCTTCCGGACAGACATGCAGGATCACGGTGCCGAAAGCGCCGCCGCTCATGCGGGCATCGGTGATGCGGACGAAATCATCCGCGCCGCGTTTGTGCATCTTCGGCGGGATCGGGAAATAGTTGCCGAATTCCGGCATCCCCGGCGCACCTTTCGGACCGTAGCCGCGCAGGATCACGGCCTTGTTTTCGTCCATATCCGAGTTCGGGTCGAGCAGATATTTTTCCGCCTCGGCGAGCGTATCGAACACCCTCGCTTCGCCCCGGAATTTCAGGATGGATGCGGCGGACCGTTTGATGACCGCGCCGCGCGGCGCCAGATTGCCGTGCAGGACCGCGATGCCTCCGCTCGGCTGCAGCGGCTGGTCGAATGCCGCGATCGCCTTCCGGTTCCAGGAGCGTTCCGTATGCGCCAGATTCTCGCCCACGGTTTTTCCGGTCACGGTCAGCGCATCGGTGTGCAGCAGTTTTTCCAGTTCCTTCATCAGGGCAGGAACGCCGCCCGCCTGGTGGAATTCGATGCCGACCGAACCCGTGCCGGATGGTTTGCAGTTGACCAGCACATGCGTTTTTTCGCTGATCTTCTGGAACGTGTCCAGTTCCAGCTTGATCCCGGCACGTCCGGCGATGGCGACCAGATGGATCAGCAGATTGGTGGAGCCGCCCGAACTCATCAGCACGGTGATTGCGTTTTCCAATGCCTTGCGGGTCACGATGTCCCTCGGCTTGATGTCCTTGCGGATCAGTTCCATGATCTTCCGTCCGCTTTCCTCGGCGAACCGCATTTTCAGCGCGGACACGGCCGGGGCGGAGGCGCTGCCGGGCAGGGCGAGTCCCAGCGATTCGACTGCGGTCTGCATGCTGTTCGCTGTGCCCATGATCGGACACGCCCCCATGCTGCCGTAGAGGCAGCCTTCCGCCTGTTTCAGGTCTTCCTCGCTCAGTTCGCCCGCCTGGTATTTGGTCCAGAGTTTGAAACTGTCCGTGCCGCAGACGAGCGTTTCGCCTTTGTAGGTGCCGGGCAGCATCGGACCGCCGGGCAGGAAGATCATCGGCTTGTTGGCGGACAGCGCCGCCATCAGCTGCGCCGGCACGCTTTTGTCGCACGAGCCCAGCAGCACCACGCCGTCGAACGGATGACGCGCGATCAGCTCCTCGGTGGTCATCGAAAGCAGATTGCGGTAGATCAGACTCGAAATATCGAAAAAGACTTCACAGATCGACATGGTGTTGATTTCCAGCGGGAAGCCGCCCGCCGCCCAGACGCCGCGTTTGACCGCGTCCGCCAGTTCCCGGAAATTCGCGTGTCCCGGATTGGTTTCGCCCCACGTGTTGATGATCCCCACGATCGGTTTTTCCATGTCGGCGTCGGTGTAGCCCATGGATTTGACCAGTCCCCGCCGGATCAGACATTGCCGCGAGCCCGGTTTCAGCCATTTCTTCGAATTGGAATTTTCCATTGTATCACATCTCCTTACAGCTTGATTTTATATTCGCCGGGCGCGAGCCGGACGGAACCATCCTCCGCCCGCGTATATTCCGTATTTCCGGAAAGATCGGTGATTTTCTTCCACGGGGCCAGCGTGAAACTGAACAGCAGCGCATCTTCGCGCAGCAGGGAGACCGGCGGCTCCTTGAGGCACGAGACCCAGCGGTTCGCCATGTGACGGAACTGTCTGCCCCGCTGAGGATCGGTCAGATACTGCTGCGCCGGATGCAGATGCAGTATCCATTCGGACTCCGAAACTTTTTCCAGCACATAACAGCCGTTGCCGCTGCATGCCGCCAGCGGCGAATTGCCGCGTCCGAAAATCTTCCGCAGACTTTTCCGGTCCGGCACTTCGGTCTCCGTATCGTTGGAATAACAGAATATTGCGCTGTCCGCAGAGACCACCCGGTCGTTTTTGCGTTCGATCACGTATCCTTCCCCGCTCCAGCGTTCCGGTTCCATGGTCACTCCCGGCGCAGTCTCCCGGTGGAAAATCGCCGCTGCCGCTGCGAATCCTGCCGCTTTCGACGGTGTGTGTTCGAGGTTCAGAAAATGGACCAGCCACCCCGGATTCCAGGCTGCCACCGCCGCGGGCGTGTATGTGAAATAAGCCGCCATCTGCACCCCGAAATCCCGGTAAGCCGCCGCGATCGCCGCCAGCGGATAGCCGTTCTGCGTTCCGGTCGCGTCGAACTCGTAGACGATTTTCGCCAGATCGGATTGGCAGGCGGTCCGGACATTTTTGAGCCAGTTTTCCGCCATCGGCAGATGGTTCGTGGAATCGGTGTTGGCACCGTCGAAGCCGCAGGCATTCAGATAGGTGCCGAAGGAAATGGCGCTGATCCGGTGCTTTTTCAGCAGACTGTCCAGTTCCCGGGAGACCCGACCGCCGTAACTGGCAAAACTGGTTTTCAGCACGCGGTCCCCGAAGTATTCCTCCGTGATCCCCATCAGTTCGTCGAGATATCGGCTCAGATTTTGGAAATTGAAAGCTTCATACAGTTTTTCCCGGTCGGTGATCTCCGGATGTTCGGACTCGAACCGGTGGAAGATCTCCTTCAGCTGACTGCGCAGTTTCCCCTGGGAATAAACACAGTTGCCCATGCCCGGCGGCGTGGCGTCCGTTTCGATCTGCCATGGCTTCACGTAATCCGGTTCGTTGAATGGTTCCACCGCCACGATATTGCCGTGCTCGCAGACCCGTTTCCCGGTCCAGCGGTTCCGGTGGCCGAAGAGCTCCCGGAAATACCGTTTCTGGCATTCCAGCGCGTTGTCGTTCCACATCAGGCTGTCCTTGCTGTAGAAATTGGAGAATCCGAACCCCGGATGCGAACCGCAATACCAGTAGGCGTAATCCTGTTCCACCGCGATCTGCGTGCTGACAGTGTTCCACCAGACGATCGGCGTGATCATCAGGTAAATATCCTGTTCTTCGCATTTCTTCAGC
This sequence comes from Victivallales bacterium, assembly GCA_045639225.1. Lineage (GTDB taxonomy): Bacteria > Verrucomicrobiota > Lentisphaeria > Victivallales > UBA1829 > SIG94. The sequence goes on along the minus strand of JAZUCR010000820.1, from coordinate 2,834 downwards.
ACATAGTCCAGCACGTCGAGATTGCCGTTCTCCACGAGATGTCCTTCGGGATCGGTGATCTCGCGGTCATACAGATGGATTCGGATGAACCGGACCCCGAGTTCCGCGAAATGCCGGAAATCCTCATCCACCGCCCGGTAATGGTCCTTGCCCAGTTCGGCGATGTTGTAATAATTATGGTTGAATGGCGCGTAGTAATTGATCCCGAACAGCCGCACGGTTTGTCCGGCGGCATCCAGGATCACTCCCGACTGAACGTGAAACGCCGTATGGTATTTCATGATCCATGTCTCCTTTTCGATGACTTCGGATTCAAGTTCATGGTCTCGGTCATGGCCAGTTCGGAATCCAGTTTTTCATGAAGTTCGGCCAGCCCCGGATTCTCGATTCGACGAATCAGCAGGTCCGCCGCCCGGTTTCCGAGTTCAGCCAGCGGCATCCGGACCGTCAGGATCGGCCGCGGATAAAACTGCGTGACCGGCGAACAGTCGAACCCGGAAATTTTCAGGCTGTCATACGGGATGTCCCTCATCCGCATTTCCCTGAGCAGTTCCCCGGCGCAGAGGTCGTTCAGGCAGCAGACCGCATCCGGACGGCGGCTCGGCTGGGCGAATCCGGCGAAGAAATCATTGCAGTGTTCCGGCTTCGTGCAGATCAGGTTTTCCCGGACCTGCAGCCGCACCTGGTTCAGGCCGTCACGGAACCCCTGTTCGCGTTCCTGCGCCGCATTGGGATTCACCTGCCAGCCGAACAGCGCGAATTTCCGGCAGCCGTCCTCGTAAAAACGCCGCACGATCCGGCTCATTGCTTGTGAATTCCGGCAGGTCAGCACATCGCCCGGTATCGTGCCGTTTCTCCGGATCAGATGCAGGATCGGGATGTCGGAAGCGGGCGGTTCGTATGAAGATCCTCCGGTATAAAGCACGATCCCCGCGGGACGGCGTTCGAACACGGTATTCAGGATCCGTTTCCGGGTTTCCGGGTCACCGCTCAAAGGCACGATCGAGCTGATATATCCGGAGTTTGCAGTTTTAATGCTGAAATTTTTCAAGGTTTCGGCAAAAAATACCAGATCGGAACAGACGAAGATCAATTCCTTCTGCAGGGTCTGCGGATGTTTCCGGACGCGGCTGCCGACTCCGTTCACGGTTTCGATGAATCCCTTTTCGATCATCGGAGCCAGCGCCAGTCTCAGGGTTGGTTTACTGACCTCGAAAAGAACAGCCATTTCCTGTTCCGGCGGGAGCAGTTTCCCAGCCGGAATGGAGCAGATGTATTGTTCGATCTTCCGGGTCAGACCCAGATGAATGTTTTTACGCGACATATTGTCCGATCCTGCATTTTCCTTCAACCGCTTACTATATCATAGCCGGATGATAATGCAAGAGAGAAAATGAAAAAATCAGAAAATAATTTTACAGCAGAATCGGCGGGATCATTATTTTTTCGGCCAGTCGCAGCCGGTCTGTTCGCGGAACCGGACTTTGCCGATGTCCAGAACAAAATCATTTTCGATGGTTTTGCGGAACTGCTCCAGTTTTTCCCATGCCTGACGGAATGCTTTCCGGTTTTCCGGGGTTTTGGCTTTTTCCAGCGCTTTCTGCGCCCTGCGGCAGTCTACGGTCAGTTCGGCCTCACGCAGACCTTTTTCCAGATATTCCACGCGCCGCAGTGCCAGCGGATCGGAAACGGCTGCTTTTTTTGCCAAGTCCAACTGTTTCTTCGCCGCGTTCAACACGTCCGGCGTCAGGTATTCGGGTCCCACGGCGATAAAATTCTTGAATGTGCCGCCCAGTCCGGTCGCGGTGCGGTTGCGTTTCTTCCAGCGGTCGAATTCCTCCGTCGTGACCGAATCCGAACGGTCTTCCCAGATTTTGAAATACGCCTCGACCTCTTTAGCCGCTGGACCGAAACAGTTGTAGAAATCTTTCAATACCTCATTTCCGTCCCGGTCCGGATCACTGTGCATGCGCAGGACCGTGTAAAGGGTCGGCGCCTGACTCGCCCAGGCTCCGAACAGAGAATCGATCTGGGATGAGGTCATGCCGTTGCGGTAGGCGAACCGGAAATCATCGGCGAAACGGCGGGCATAGAAGATCGGCAGATTCGCTCCGGCGTGAAGCAGATTCGGGCGGTAATGCTGGCGCACACCGGTTTTTTTCCAGCCCATCCACTCTTTCCGGAACGCTTTGCTGACGGCTTCCGTATATGGGAAAAACAGCGCGGCGGTGTTCATGATGATAATGCCGTCGTTCAGCTTGACTTCGGTCGGCGGTTTCCGGTAGTTGGCATAGGCGAAGCCGATCACGGGCACGCCGGGATGTTTTTTGGCTGCTTCCTTCTGGACTGCAAGGAGGTAGCGGGCGTAACGGTCCGTGAGCGACGGTATCTCATCCTGCGTGGTGCCTTCCTCGCCCCAGACGGCTTTGGCGACTGCCCAGCGTTCTTTGAACGTGATCACTTTGCCTTTGCCCCAGTAGGGCGATTTGGCGAAGCGCGGATCTTTCTGGTCCCAGGCACGGCAGGCGGGACAGACGCACATGATCGGCATATCGTTCAGGCCGACCCCGATATAAGGGCGGACCTGTTTCGTCTTGGCGGGACGATGTTCCCAGTTGTAAATGATCTGCCGGTGGAAACCGGGATTCGAGAGACACATGTCGACAAACGTGGTCCCCCAGGACGGCGTTTCCGGCAGCGGCCCGCGTTTTCCGGAATTGGTCAGCGCGAAATATTCCGGATGTTTTTCGCCGTACATCTTCCACCATTGGCCGAATTCGTGGGAATAATTCATGTTGACCGTGGACCCGATCCGGTGCCGCAAGTCGGATCGT
>JAZUCR010000819.1:0-2162 GCA_045639225.1 Victivallales bacterium | reverse complement strand
CCCGGTGATGAACAGCACAACGGCAGGGAATTCCGTGCACCGATTCTGCTGCTTCCAATGAAGCTGGTTCGAAAATCTGCACACGATCGGTTCACTATCGAACGATCCGATGCCGACACCATTATCAACATAACTTTATTGGAAAAACTTGCTCAAGATTATGACGTGGAGCTTCCCGGGATCGGAATTGACCATTTACCTGAAGATAACAGCGGAATCGATGTCTCTCTTATTTTACAGAGATTCGATGACATTGCTGTTCAGCATGATGGCTGGAAAGTTACGAATGAGGTTTGGTTGAGCAGCTTTTCTTTTGAAAAGTTCATCATGTGGAGTGACCTGAAGAACAGCGCACAATCTCTGTTGGCCAGTCCCATTGTGAATCATCTTGTCAACAATCCCGGGAAGACATACAAAGATTCGGTGTCTGAAGTTCTCCCGGAAGACATCGATCGTGATTATAAATGTTCTGATATTTTTGCCCCGCTCAGCGCTGATTCATCACAGCTGAGTGCAGTCCTTTCTGCTGCCAAGGGAAAAACATTCGTTCTTCACGGTCCGCCCGGAACTGGAAAATCTCAAACCATCACGAATATCATTGCCGAATGTCTCGCCATCGGCAAAAAGGTATTATTCGTCGCCGAAAAAAGAGCGGCTCTGGAAGTCGTTTACAATCGGCTTTCACAACTCGGGCTGGCACCGTTCTGCCTCGAATTACATTCGAATAAGTCCGGCAAACAGGAAATTCTCGAACAGTTTCGGCAGGCAATCAGCTTGGCGGGACAAAAGAGTCCGTCGGATTGGGGAACTGTTACTCAGCAATTGGAAACAGAGAAAAAGCACTTGAACGACTATGTAAATGCTCTCCATCAAGTATATCCGATCGGCTTAACGCCATATCAGGCAATCTGTTTTTTGATTGCCCACCGTGAAACGTTTCCTTTTTCGATCCGGAAAAATGTAGCTTTGATTTCGCAAAACGATTTCGAAGATCTGAAACGCATGGGGAGAACAATTGCTTCTGAACTTAAGGAGCTGCCGGATTCGGTCTGGACAGATTTTCGCCATCTGGAATGCAAAAACTGGACTCCCGATTGGGAACGAAATATCAAGGAAACTTCTGAATGGCTGGCTGAGAACTTGCCTGCCCTCATTCATAGATTTTCTCATTTATGCACCAATCTCGGGCTTCAATTTACCAATCAATCGACTGAATCGTTAGATCATATTTGCATATTGGCAAAGCATCTTTCACTGGGAGAAGCTATTCCGCGCAGTCTTTACGGCAGCAATTGGAAAAAGACATCCTCCATCCTGAAGGACTTTATTCAATTGGGTCAGGAGCAGGATAAGATACTTAAGGAACTGCAATCGAAACATGCAGATCAGGTATTGGCATTGGGACATCTCTCGACGGCTCAACGGATCGCACAAGGCATGGGGAATTTTCTGATTTTCTCTCCGGCGGTTCCTTTGCAATTATTTGCTGACAGCCACGATGATTTTCCGGTCTGGGGAAAAGATTTCTTCACGTTGGCAAAACAGTATGTCAATGCCGCAAATGATCTTGTTGAAAAAGCCACAAAATTCTTTGATGCGATCGGGCTTTCTTTTGACCATTTTTCGGAAAAAAACATCTTCAATGCTTTACCCATTGCTTTAATGGCAGTTTCGGCTCCATCGTTTCCCAAGGAGTTTTTCACCGGGCCGTGGGGCTGTTTTGCATCGGATATGCGGGAAATAATCGCTGCAGGAAAAAAACGCGATATCGCCAGAGATAAAATTGCAATGTTCGATCTCGATCAGGTATTGATTCTGGATACGCAGTCGATCAGAAATGAAATTGCGAATAATAATAGCAAACCGATCATTTTCCGTAAGGTCCTGTCATTCTTTACATGCAGGAAAATAAACAGTCTTCTGAAAGATTCGGACAAACCCGTCCAATACGACTTGCTGCCCCAAGTTCTTGACTGGTTTGACGAATATGCCGCCAATCAGATGATTTTGAATAAATTAACCCCCGAATATGAATCCAGGCTTGGTTCGCTGTGGCGTCATTCCAATGCCGATTGGGATGGTATTGCAGCCCTGCTGCGATGGGGGGATCAGCTGCATGTGTCAGCTTCTGCTTATTTTTCCTCGACAGATGACCAGGATCT
>JAZUCR010000818.1:0-8668 GCA_045639225.1 Victivallales bacterium | reverse complement strand
TCAAACTCCTTGTAGTGTTCGGTAGTGACATAGAACTTCGGCCATACGGAAACCATCACCCGTCCGTTCAGGGCATGGATGGAATCCATCATCTCCTTCGGATTCGGGAAACGCACGGGGTCGAACTCATGGCTTCCCCAGGCATCCTGCGGCCAATGCTGCCAGTCAATCACGATATTGTCGATAGGAATGCGGCGGGCACGGAATTCGCGCAAAGTAGCCAGCACCTCGTCGCGGGTATTGTACTTTTCCCGGCTCTGCCAGTAGCCCATCGCCCACTTCGGCATCACCTGTGCCTTGCCGGTCAGGGTACGGTAACCACTGATTACCTCGTCCATATCGTCACCGGCCACGAAGTAATAGTCTATTTCCGGATTCATTTCGCCGGAACCAGCAGGACACGTGCCAGAAAGAGCTTGTTCTCTTTCGTGGAACCGTTCACATAAAACGGGCCCTGCGCCTTGACCAATGCCCAGCAGTCATATTTTCCCGTAATGTCTTTAGGCACCCAGGCTCCGATTGTCTCGTTCGCCAGATAGAGCCGCGTATTGTATGCGCCGCCCCGGTATTCAACATCGTTATTGCGCCGTTTGATTTTGTACCAGCGGTATTTCTCATCCAGCGGCTTGGGACGTGAAAAGCCGACCACTTCCTTCTGCTTCCGATTGCGGACCCCCATTCCGATCCCGCCGTAATTTTTGGCGTTTTCCGCGGGAACATAAACTGCAGCTTTGCCTGTCGGAGATTCCGGATCATCCGCTTTTGGGCCGTAAATGTTTTTGGAAATGTCCACGATCTCCTCTTTCGGCAGGTTTTCCAGTTCCTTCGGCAGATCACCGGCGGACATTACCGCACAGGCCGCAACGGCCGCGACACTGGCAGCGATCTTGCTTTTCTTCAGATTCATGTTCTGTTCTCCTTGAGTTGATTTTTTATGTTTTTCCAGGGTGATAAATTCATCCAGACAATAGAACCGGAGATTGTCGAGCCAGACCGGTTCCGTGCTTTCAAAATTACGGAACCCGATTTGAATTTGGAGATTGTCAGCGCTTGGATGGGAAACCACCATGCTGTAAGTGATCCACTGTCCGCCGGTGAGCACATTCTCCTTGCGGATCCAATTGCGCGGAATTCTGCCGGAACTCGGCGCCAGATTGATTCGGAACCGTCCCTCATTACTGCCGCGTTCGATAAATACGTCGCAAAGGAAAAGATAAGTTTTCCCCGGCTCAATTTTCGGATTCACAAGATAATATCCGTTCCTCGTCCGGAATGAATATTTGCCGTCGGACGCACGGCTGCAGTCCCGTTCCCCTTTCAGGCTTGATGCCCACAGCGGACGGAGCGGAACCGCATCCTGTTCGAAGGATCCGTTTTCGATCCGGTTTTCCGCCTTGAAACCGAGCCAGATTTTGATCTGTCCGCGCAAGGTGGCCGGCAGACGGCTGTCGTTTTCCAGTTGTTTGAGCTCATTCCGGACTTCAGGGGCCTTTATGAACGGCATGACCAGACCGATATTCAGAAGCATGGAACTGGCTATGGATTCTTTTCTCGAATTGTAAGGATGATCCAGGAAACGTTTTTCCGCTTCGATCGCGGCGGGAACCTGCCGGAGCAGTTCCACCGCATCGGCAGCCGAATTGAGTCTCCCTTCCGGCGGGATCAATTCGGAAAACAGTGCCTGCGCCGCCGCTTCCGCATATTCAAAATATTTCATAAAAACAAGCGCCCGCCGCTTCTGCTGCGGAGTTTCCGCCTTTTCCACGACTTCGGTCATCAGCGCGCGCAATTTCTTCATGTCCCCGCGTTTCAGCGCAAAAGTATGGGTCGGCCTTTCCCCCAGCTGCATGTAAACATTCGTAACGCTCCTGTACCACTGGGTCTTGCGGATATCCGGCCCCGTCCAGTAATCTTCCCAGAACTGGAAATATTTTTGAAGCGCCGGAGCGGCTTTCCCGCCGACTGCGTCCCGATACCACGTCCGGGCGAGCTCCTCCGGATCGCCGTTGATATCCCGCAACAGGCGGTACATCACATAATATTTCGGTCCGTCGAACGGCAGGACAAGCGCCTCCGTGGACAAGCCGCGCGCGTTGAAATCATGATGAAATTTCTTCACCATTTCAGAATGCAGCCGGACCGAGAGGCGGGGAAACAGGAAGGCTCCTTTTCCATAATCGTAATCATACAGCAGGAGCTGAGAAGAACGTTCCGACCAGGTTTCCAACTGTGCCAGGCGGACTTCACGCACTTTCGGATCGGTCATGGCATAAATATCAAACGCGAATTTCGGCACGATCCGGGGATGCAGTCTGAAGGACGGCGGATTCATCACTTCCCGATAACCCGAGGCCGAGAACAAGACATCCGGATGTTTTTTGGAAACCGTTTCGGCAACCTTGTTCATCCATGCCCAGAATACATCGGAATAATCCGGATAACCGCTGAAATTGCGTTTCCCGCCAACCGCTTTCCGGCAGGTATCACACAGGCAGAACCCGCCATTGTCATTGACCGACAGGACAAATTTTTTCCGGTTCGGATTCCGCTCAAGTTCCTCCAGGATATTGGCGGCGGCGATCTCCGCACTTTTCGGATGGCTGAAACAGGGATTCCAGCCATTAAAATAATTCAAGCCAGCCGGATTCGGGGCTGCCGCGGCTCTGGCCAGATAGGGATTTTTCGGCAGCGGCAGTTTTTTCGGTTTCGGCAGTTTCAGTTTTTTCCCATTCCATACCGGCAAGATTTCCGGAGGCCAGCTCTGGTCCGGCGCGTATTTCCAGACCGGGAAGGCATCGATTGCGATCCAGTGGTTTTCAACCATCTTGCGCTGATTTCCCCAGTTTGCCGTCCAGTCGCCGAAAAGCCAGACCATTTCACGATCCAGATAGTATGAATACGGTTTCTGAACGAATTTTTCCGCTTTCACAGAGATATTCTCCGCTTTCGGGTAGTCGTTGATCTCCGTCCCATACACCTTCAGATGCGGAAACAGCCACCGCACACCGAATGCCGTTTCGAGCAGATGGTTCGCCGCCCACCGTGCCGAAACCGGAGTGCAGGTGATTTTCATCGTTGCCGGATCCGGAAAATCAATCGTAAAACCGTCTTCCTGTTCCAGCGGAACGTTCTCCTTCACCTCGAACACGATCTTATTGCCGTTTTTAGCCGAGTCCGCAAGACTCATTTCCACACCGCATTTGGCTGCTTCCCGCAGGAGAAAATCCTGCGCCCTTTTGGCTTTCGGGTTTTTGATGATGACTACCTGCGGAGCAGCGCTTTTGACCAGGACAAAATCACCAGCCAGAGAGGTCATGCAAAAAAAACACAATATCCCGCCAGACAGCAGAGATTTCAGGTTAGTTAAAATTATCATATCCTTTCTCCTGTAACTGAAATGTTTTCAAATCGCGTCTGACATCCGCGGGAGTTCAAAAATCGCCCGGATCAACAGGGCGGGTTACCGGCACATATTTTTTCGTAGTTCCATTCCACGATATTCCCCATGGCAGATCATAATAAGACCGTCCTGTCAGATTATATCTTGTATAGATTTGATTCGCGGAAAGGCTCTGAACATTCCCTGCAATGAAAAGAGTCGGCGCCTTCCCGTGTTTGACGATTCCGGGCTCATCACGGTTGGTACTGCTAGGGTTCTGCAACTTGCTGATTGATAGAGGGGTGACTTTAAAATGTGATGTTGCTGCATCATCAGGATATTTATGAGGCTTCATTCCCCATGCATTGCAGGCCACCAGCAAACGCCGCGAGGTCATGGTCATTTTTTTGATATTCACGTCAGAATAACTGCTCCCGTCTCCGCAGAGCCAACTGTTGATTCCATACCCCAGATGATGGGTCAATCCCACTTTGCAGTTATCTTTCGGACAGGAAAAAACTTTTGGCATCCTATGACCAGTCTTTAGATAATAGGAGTTGTTCGGATCGGCTTCGGATTTGCTTCCCAAATAGCTGAAGAGGACATATGCCCAGCTTTGAAATTGTGTACTTCCCGCAACATATTTATCATTGCATTTCATCAGCCAGTCTCCATTCTCGGGGAAATACATATTCATCGCGGTTCCGATCTGTTTCATATTGCTGGTACACTGAGTTGACTTGGCCGATTCCCTCGCCTTATTCAGCGCGGGCAGCAGCATCCCCGCGAGAATCGCTATGATTGCTATAACGACTAATAATTCGATCAGCGTAAAGCCATTCAAATGTTTTCCGGCACGTTTTCCTGCATTGCGGTGATGGGCTTGTTTCATGTTTTCAGTCCTTTCGTCTGTTTGTGAATTTATGATTGAAAATCTGTAATTTTCCGGTTATCAAAACGTCCCGGTTTTTTCAGCATCTCGCGCATCATTTGTGCGGCACATTCCCCGATCCGGAACATCTGATCACAGATAGTGACCGATGACAGATAAATTTTCCAGTCGGGATAACGTTCGCGGAACGGCTGGGATTCCGGGGAATTGTCCAGATAAACCGGGATGTCCTTGAGTTCAGGCACATCGGCAGCCAGGAAATTGAAGGTCGGAAAAATCCGACCGTCCGCAATGAAACAATCCGGTTTGTAACTGCGGATGATCTTGGGAAGCTTTTCCCGGGTCTCTTCATAAGTCGGCTGCCAGACCACCGACTTGGGATCAAGTTTTTCGCCGAAAGATTCGAGCTCCCGGGCCAATGCCCAGACCGTTATCGTGCTGCCGGAATAAATCAGGGGTCTGCGGAAATGGTTTTTGCGGATCCATTCAGCGCGTTCGCATCCCGGCGTCTCGTAATCAAAAAGAATTGCATTTGATTCGGGGGGCGGGACATTGGAATCATAATAACTGGCGGCCATGACCACGGGGAAGCCGGAATCGATCAGCTGCCCGATGACCGGATAAATTTCCGGTGCCGGACGGATCCATAAATAGGCATAACAGGGGATCTCCAGCAACTCGCGGGCGACTTCCGCCGGATCGGACGAGAGCAGGTCGGTATAACAATAACCGCAGTAGAAATCCCGGAAACAGCGGGTGAATCCGTCAATGATATACTGAGCGGCGAAATCGAACACCTGGTCGCAGCCGGTGCCGCAGAGGATGCGGAAATCCACTCCGGGACCACGGCAGGCGGGGGATTCGTTATTCACAAAAAGTCCGGCGCGTCCGGGGATGCGGGTCAGGTTTCCTTCGGCGATGAGTTCACGGCAGGCACGCTGGACAGTGGTCCGGGTGGTCTGGAAACGTTCCGCCAGGGCGACTTCCCGCAACGGAACGGGTTTGCCGTTCCCGGCCTGTTTGACCAGAATACTGTTGATATAACGTCTGATCTGCAGCTGGATCTTACCTCGTCTGTCCATGTTTTTCCTTGCATCGACTATTTTTTGTGTTTACATAAGTATACACGATTTTTCGTAAAATGCAAGAGAGGAAATGAAAAATTTATGAAAAAACTTTATCAGGCCATGGAAATATGTTTATGCTTCCCACCCTTTTTTGCCAGGGCCAGAGGGACCCACGCACCGGACCAGTAGCGCCAGTAAAATCCGGCAATACGGACGATCCAGTCAAAAATCATGGCGATCCAGACAGCCATGACGCCGCTGTGGATCCAGCCGGCGATCAGATAACTGAACCCGACTCTGATCACCAGCATGGAGCCGACGGAAATGCACATGGTGCCCCGGACATCGTTCATCGAACGCAGGACATTCGGGAAAACAAAGGAGCTCGGCCACAGGAAGATCCCGATGCCGTTATGGATCAGGATCAGATACCATGCCAGTTTCCGGGTGTCGGCATCGATCTTGCTGAAACAGGCCAGGATCAGCGGTGTCAACGCAAACACCAGCACGTTCCAGAGGAAGTGGGCGGAGTATGCGAATTTCATCATTTTGACGACATAGTAACGGATCTGTTTTTCATCGCCGGCGCCCACGGCCTGACCGATGACCGTGACGACCGCCAGGGAGAATACCCCGCCGCAGATGCAGCCGAGCATATCGACCGTATCGGCAACGGCATTGGCGGCAATTTCCCGGGTGCCGTAAGTGGCGATCAATCCCAGGACCAGAACCCGGCCGAACTGGAACACCCCGTTCTCGATCCCGCCGGGGATCCCGATATACAGGATCTTTTTCACCAGCTGCCAGGAAAGACGGATGCCTTTCCGGAAATCGATATGGAGGATCAGGGAACTGTTGGTGATCATGACCAGGATTATCATCATCGAAATGAAACGGGCAGTCAGTGTGGCAAAGGCCGCCCCGGCGACCCCCATGCGGAAATAATAAATGAGCAAGGCATTGCCGATGATATTGATGATATTGCCGGCAAGGGAAATAAACATGGTGGTCTTCGTCCGGTTCATGGAACGGAACAGTGCAGTACATCCGCCGTAAACCGCGATAAAAGGAAAACCGGCCAGGGTGATCCGGAAATAGCTCATCACGCCCGCATGGACATCCGCCGGCAGCTCGCCGTACAGAATGCGGACGACATCGGGCATGAACAATTCGACAACGGCAAAAACGGCGGTTCCGGCAAGCAGAGCGATCGCCAGAAGCTGTTTCGCACTTTCCCTCGCCCGGGTCAGATTGCCTCCGCCGAGATATTGCGACACGACCACCGCGCCGCCGGTCGCCAGCGCGAACAGGACGCTGCCGACACAACGGTTGAAACTGTTGACCAGGGAGACCGCCGAGATGCTCGCCTCGCCTAATCCGGCAACCATAAGGGTGTCGGCGGTTCCCACCAGAATGAACAGGAGCTGTTCAAAAAAAAGCGGGATGACAAGGCGGAAAATATCGCGGTTGGTGAAGATCGTATATCGCTCATCATCGGCGAAAGAGAACAACTTCGTCATAAAAGCATTCTCCGGATCAGGTTATTTTTCGTGTTGATTTTTGGTCAAATCGGCATATTGCGCCTGAATGAAGGAACACAGGAGATCGGGGGCGATCTCCAGATTCAGGCCGACTTTGCCGCCGCTGACGAACATCACATCGAACAGCTGCGCAGTCTCGTCGATGAAGGTCGGGAAGAGCTTTTTCATGCCGACCGGGGAACAGCCGCCATGAACATAACCGGTCAAAGGGAAGAGCTGCTTCAGCGGGATCATGTCGATGCTTTTGCGCTGCGCGGCCTGGGCGGCTTTTTTGAGGTCGAGTTCACCGGCAGCCGGGATCACAAATACGAAATATTCGTGTGCGGGCGTCTCCGCCACCAGGGTCTTGAATACCTCGTCGGTCGTACGACCGAGCTTCCGGGCAATGGATCTGGCATCGATCAGGCCATCGTCCACGGGGTATTCGTGAGCGGAGAAAACAATGCCCGCACTTTCGAGGAGACGAACGGCATTCGTCTTGACGGCGGAAGTGCGGCTCATTCGGGAACTCTTATTTCTGACGGAAGATGATTCTGCCTTTGGTCAGATCATAGGGAGAGATTTCCAGCGTGACAGTATCTCCGGGCAGGATGCGGATGAAATTCAGCCGCATTTTCCCGCTGATGTGCGCCAGAACACTGTGTTTGTTCGGGAGTTCCACCCGGAACATGGTGTTCGGCAGCAGTTCCTTTACCACGCCTTCAACTTTGATCAAATCTTTAGACACGAGTCAATACCTCCGTTCCAGTTTCCGTTATCAAAACCATGTGTTCGAAGTGGGCTGAGGGTTCACCGTCGCGGGTGCGCACAGTCCATCCGTCACTTTCCACATACACTCTTTTCGAGCCCAGGTTGAGCATGGGTTCCACGCAGAGGACCATGCCGGGCTGCAGCATCGGACCGCGCCGGTGCTGAACAAAATTGGGGACATCGGGCGGCTCGTGCATCCGGGTGCCGCAGCCGTGGCCCACGAATTCCTCCACGATGCCGAGATGTCCGCGCTTGGCTTCCATTTCCACGCCGCGTGAAATATCCTGTATATATCCGCCCCGATGCGCGGCGGCCAGGCCGCATTCCAGCGCGCTTTCCGTGAATTTCAGCAGGCGGTCGATATCCGCGGGAATATTGTCGCCGACGTAAATCGTCTTGGCCGTGTCGCCGACGCAGCCGTCGAAGGTGACGCCGACGTCGATGCTGACCACATCGCCGTTGAGGATAAAGCGCTCTCTGCTCCGGATACCGTGCACCACCTCGTCATTGATGGAAATGCAGATATTGCCTGGGAAACCGCGGTATCCGAGAAAAGTCGGGGTGCCGCCGGTGGAGCGGATCACTTCACCGGCCAACTCGTCGAGATCCCACGTGGTCATGCCGGACCGGACCAGCAGACAGATCCGTTCGCGGACCTGGGCGGCTTTCGCCGCGGCGGTTTTGATCCGGGCGATCTCAGCGGGAGTATGAATAATGAAATCAGGCCGCATACAATCACGCATTCAGCACAGCCAGAAGCGCGGCATAGCCCTGCGCTTTCGGCAGCGAAGAGTCGATCGTCGCCAGCAGGCCGTTTTTCCGGTAATAATCGATCAGCGGAGCGGTCTGTTCGTCATAGACTTTCAGACGGTTCTGCGCAGTTTCGAGCGAATCGTCGGAGCGCTGGAAGAGCTCGCCGCCGCAATGGTCGCAGATGCCTTCTTTGGCCGGCTTGGCAAAGAGCTTGTTGAAACTGGCTTTGCATTTTTTGCAGGTCAGACGGGCGGTCAGACGCTGGATCAGCAGGTCGCGCGGAGCA
>JAZUCR010000817.1:0-11563 GCA_045639225.1 Victivallales bacterium | reverse complement strand
AATGCGCCTTTCACCATTCCACCGGGGACGGAACTGAATTTCCAAGTTTTCATCAGCGGGTTTACCGGTTCCGAAATGAAATAAGCCGGAGACGGGGCGGTTTTTCGCCAGACGCAAAAATGCTGACCGGGACTTGGCAGTGCTGCCGTAACGCTCAGTAGATTTTGATCGTGCCGCTGATGCCGCGGCGATGGAGTCCGATAATGACTTCGCAGGCTTCTTCCGGGGTGTCGACCAGCTTGAAAAGATTCATATCTTCCGGAGAGATCGCCCCGTATTCGAGCAGCATGGTGTTCTTGAACCATTCCATCATCGGCTGCCAGAACTTCTTCCCCACCAGCACGAGCGGAACGTGATTGATCTTATTGGTCTGAATGAGGGTGGCGGCTTCACTGAATTCATCCAGGGTGCCGAACCCGCCGGGATAGGCTACCAGCGCCACGGCATATTTGATGAAACAGACTTTCCGGATGAAGAAATAACGGAAATCCAGCGAAACATTCTGGTAGGGATTGGGATGCTGTTCCATGGGCAGACGGATATTGAGTCCGACCGAATTTCCGCCGGCTTCATAAGCGCCTTTGCTGGCGGCTTCCATGATGCCGGGACCGCCGCCGGTCAGGATGCCGTAACCGTGTCCGACCAGCAGCGCCGCCAGTTTTTCCGCACTCTGATAATACGGATTGTCCGGCATGATGCGGGCGGAACCGAAAATCGGGATCAGCGGTCCCTGGTTCGCCATGGTTTCGAACGAGTCCACGAACTCCGCCATGATCCGGAAGATCCGCCAGGGTTCTTCCTGCGTGAAATCCGGAATCATGCTGCTGTAATTCAAGCGAGGCCGCGGTGACTTTTGGTTATCCATCATTTTCCCCTTTCATTCGAAGTACCTGTCAAGGTATTTTATAACCGATTTGTTTTTTTTCAAGTGCGGAAAGGAAGAAAAATCCAAGACCTTTTGCCGTTCTGCGGGTAAAAGCGCTTTCCGGATGTTTTTTTTCGGAAATGAAATTGAAAAAAAATCCCGAAGGTTTATATTATATGCAGACAATTTACGAAAGCGAGGGAAGGAAATGAAAATTCTGCTGATTGAAGACGATCGGAAGACTGCTGAATTTCTGCTGAAGGCATTGCAGGAGGCCGGTTACACCACGCTGTATGCAGCGGATGGACAGGCCGGACTCGAAATGGCGAAAACGGAGACGTTTGACCTGGGTATTATCGATATCATGCTGCCGTTGATCGATGGTTTTACGGTGATCGAAAATATCCGGCGGAGCGGCATCACCGCGCCGCTGATCATCCTGAGCGCCCGCAACTCGGTGGAGGACAAGGTGCACGGACTGGACGCCGGCGGCGACCTCTATTTGCCGAAACCGTTTTCCGTGACCGAACTGCTGGCCAATATCCAGGCCCAGCTGCGCCGGTTTTCCATGAGCGCCGAGCCCACCAAACTGACCACGGCGGATCTGACGATCGACATGCTGGCGCGCAAAGTGACCCGTCAGGGACAGCGGATCGATCTGCCGCCGAAAGAATACGACCTGCTGGAATATCTGATGCGCAATGCCGGCACGGTCGTCACCAAGACCATGATCATGGAAAATGTGTGGGAATACAATTTCGATCCCCAGACCAATATCGTGGAAACGCGGATGTACAAACTGCGGGAGAAAGTCGACAAACCGTTTGACCGGGAACTGATTCATACGGTCCGGGGAGTCGGTTATGTCCTGGAATGAGGAAGGTTCCCGCCGGGTCTCCCTGAAAACCAGACTCGCGCTGGGATACGGCATCCTTTTCCTCCTGTCCTGTTCCATCATCTTTGCTCTGACCGGGTATCTGCTGGTGGCGCAGGTCAATCAGTCCGGTGATCTTTCCCTGCAGCAGATCGCTGCCCGGACCCGCGGCATTTACGTGCTCGGCTCCCGCTATGACCGGCTGGATGATCTGCGGCCGGAAGACAGTTATCCCGATTTCGACCGTTTTTTCCTGGAAAACCGTTTCCCAGGCGCCGAGATCCTGTTCGTCAACCACACTGCCGATTCGCTCGGCGGACGCGATTATTACACCGCATATTTCTGTTATGAAGGCGATTATTATGAATTCCGGGTTCAGGATGAAAATTCTTTTTTCTCGCAGAAAATCAACATCCGGGCGAACCAGCCGAACCTGCGCAGTTACATTTGGCGCATCATTCTGGCCCGCGGACAGGACAACCTGCGCATGATCATTCTCAATAAAGACGGCACCAATTATCTGGCCCATACCGGAAAACAGAATGAATCCAAAAAAAAGCCTCCCGTCTGGCAGAGGCATCGGACCGCACCTTACGAACACGGCAATTTCCGTTATCTGTATTTTCCGTTCCCCGACGGCCGGACCGTGGTGATCGGACGCAACATCCGGGCACGGGACGAGCTGGTCAAACGCTATGCGTTCATTTTCTGCGGCATTCTGCTGGCGGCGACTTTCGCCGGTATGTGCATTGCCTGGCTGATCTCCCGCCGGTTCATCCGCGGCATCCGGATGACCACCCTCGCCATGAACCGCATCTCCTCCGGTTTCCGCGATTACAGTTACCGCATCTCCGATCTCTCCGAAAACGACTGGGAGATCCGTGACCTGATCCGGACGTTCAATGCCATGAACGAACGGACCGAACACCTGCTTTCAGAGCTGAAGATGATGTCGGACAACGTGGCGCATGATTTGCGCACGCCGCTGACCCGCATTTCCGGCACGGTGGAAATGCTGCTCACCGACCGGAATCTCGATGAATCCGTCCGGACGGTTTTCGTTTCCATTGCCGAAGAGACTGCACGTCTGAAGACTCTGGTCAATACCCTGATGGATATTTCCCATACCAGTTCCCGTCCGGATGAACTGCACAAGGAACCGCTCGACCTCTGCGAGCAGCTGCGTGATTTCTGTGAATTCATGCAGCCGGCATTCGAAGAAAAGGGTCTTCAGTTTCAGCTCGATCTGCCTGATGGGGCGCTGCAGATCATGGCCGATAAATCCAAGTTCCAGCGCGTGGTGTCGAATCTCCTGGAAAATGCGCTCAAGTTTACCGAGCAGGGATCCGTCATGGTCAAAGCCGCGGATACTCCGGACGGTGTCGTGCTCCAGGTCGCCGATACCGGATGCGGCATCTCCGCTGAGGACTGCAAGCATATTTACGAACGCTTTTTCCGCAGTGATTCCAGCCGCCATCTGCAGGGAAACGGTCTCGGTCTCGCTCTGGTCCAGGCGATCGTGCAGGCCCACGGCTGGACGATCAGCGTCGATTCCCAGCCCGGCCGGGGTTCGGTCTTTTCCGTTCTGATCCGGAACTCCGAACCGGAAAACCGGGAAACTGAAACCCGCAAATTTGATAAGGATGTTCTCTGAATGACTGACAGATTTCTGAAAAAAGTTTTTTCCAAAAGCTCCTTTCCGTTTTTACGGTTCCGCTGTCTGATCCTCTGTTTGTTTCTGCTCGGAACGTTTCATATTTCCGGCCGCGAGCTTGCTCTGCGGATCATTCAGACCACCGATCTGCATGGATCCATAGAACATGGCCGGCTGGCACGGACCGCGGCTCTGGTGGAACAGGAAACCGCTTCTGGCGGCGGTCCGGAAAAGACCCTCCGCATCGACTGCGGCGACCTGATACAGGGCTCTTATGCCATGACTCTGCCCGAGGGCAGGGCGCTGATGATCCAGGTTCTGAATCAGCTCGAATTCGATGTCTTCGTCCCCGGCAATCATGATTTCGAATTCGGGTCCGGCATGCTGCTGCCGCTGCTGCGGGAGTTTCGCGGTTCGGTGCTGGCGCTGAACCTGGACTGGCCCGGCGCGCCCATCCGTCCGTGGCAGTGTTTCCGGCGCAGCGATCTCAATGTCGCCGTTATCGGCATTGCTTATCCCGGGCTGAAACGGATGTTCCTTCCCACCATTCTGGGAAAAGTCCGTCCGCTGTCCGTCACGGAACAGCTGGAACGGATCGTTCCGGAAGTCATGCGTGCCCGTCCGGATGTGATCGTCCTGGCTCTGCATGCCGGAGAACAGACCCGGCTGGGGACCGGATCCCTGCATGATCTGATCCGGAAATATCCCCAGATCGATCTGGTATTGTGCGGACACAGTCACCAGCCCGAGGCCGGAGCCGCCATCGGCCGGTCTTCCTGGTGGATGCAGGCTCCCGCTTACGCCAACGGCATCGCGGTTGCCGACCTTACTTTCGACACCGAAAAGAAACGGATCGTTTCCCTGAAATCCCGGATCGCCCGGATCGAACGGGTCCCCGAACATGCCGGGATCAAAAAACTGATCCGTTCCGTCAGCAATCGGACATTCCGGCACAGCCGCCGCCCGGTTGCCTCGCTCCCGTTCGCTCTTCGGCCGCCCGAAAAGCAGGAACATTCTACGCCGTTGACCGAACTTTACGGCAAAGCCATTATGGCCGCCTCGGGCGCGGAAATCGTCTTCTATGGCGTCAACAGCAAATTTCAGACCGAACCGGGCACGCTCAATTTTTATCAGCTTTACCGGCTGATGCCTTACGCCGAGCATCCGGTGACCGTGGAGCTTTCCGGCAGCGAGATCCGTCGGATCCTGGATGAACAGATTGCTATCCAGCGTAAGAAAGGTGCATATCAGGCGCCGGCCGGGATCCGGTATACTGTTGCCAAGCGCAAACTGCAGTCCGTTACCCTCGAATCGACCGGTCAGCCGCTCGAATCCGGGCGTCTTTACCGCACCGCTTTCAGTTCGTATATCTTTGCCGGCGGCGGCCAGTGCCGCACTCTGCATGAGATCGTGAAGAATAAAAATTATCAGGTTTTGCCTCAGACTACTTATGAGGTCGTGGCAGCTTTCCTGATGAAAAATTATCCTGTAAAATCCAAATAACGGAGTAAAACATGAAATTTTTGAATGCAGTGATCCTGACAGTCGGACTTTCCGCTCTGTTGTGCGGATGTGCCGGCGGGTCCGACGATCCGGAGAAAAACCGCCTCACTTCCACCGAAGAACAGATCGTGATCGCTCATGTCCGCAGATTCGTTCAGCAATCCCGGAAGATCCGGCTCAGTGAAAATGAAAGACGCATCATCCAGACAGCCAATCCTTCGCTGTCCATTCATTACACCGGCTACAAAGCCGGCCGTCTTTCCATCCGCTGGGCTCTGCCCGGCTATCGTGTCCTTCTCCTCCAGCGTTCCGGTCATCTGCTTTCCTCCGAAAAAGCCGACTGGACGGTCCGGATCATTTCGGACCAGACCAGCGGCAAGATCCCGTCGAATTTTTACGGCGCGCACGGCGAGGATATTTCCCTGCCGCCGCGGTAAAAAAATCCGGCAGACCGAAACGGAATTCTGTCTGCCGGGATGATTGATTCTGTTTTACTTATTTGGCAGGTGCCGGAGCAGGCTTGGCTTCGGGAGCGGGAGCGGGTTTGGCATCAGCTGCGGTCTTCGCTTCGGGAGCGGGCGCGGGCTTGGCATCAGCTGCGGGCGCGGGCTTCGCTTCAGGTGCATCAGCCTTGGCAGGTCTTCTCTTCGGACCATTGGGGCCTCTGTAGCCTTTGGGGCCTTTGAATTCACCTCTGGGACCGAATTGACCGTCGGGCCGTTTGCCTTTGAAGCCGGGGCCGCGTTTCCAGTCCGGTCTCGCTCCGCCGTCGCGGAAGCCGCCGGGACGTCTCATTCCGAACTTGCCCTGACCCGGACGATGCATGGCGCCTTCATCCATGACGGGCATCGGGACATCCATGACCGGAACCAGCATGTAGCGCTGGGTCGGATAATAGCCTCCGCAGCTCTCCGGACAATAAATCTTGCACAATCCGGAGCCGAAATGATACAAGGCAACTACGATGACCGCAGTCAGCAGGGCGATCATAAAGGTGCGCAGATCACTGTTTTTCCGGCATTCCGGGGCGGCGTTTTCTTTTCTTTCTTCCATGATTTTTCTCCTTTTTGAGAGGTTGTTGATCCGGTGCTTTTACCCCATAAAACGCCGGAAAAACAGATTTTATTGCCGCGGAAAAAATATTTCGAGAAGTTTTTCCAAAAATGCGTGGTATCAGCTTTTGCCGCCTGCTGCCATTGCTGGATCCCGAGTAAAACCCGACGGAATAATTTCATTATACAAATTCCATCCGAAATAGTCCAACGGGAAAAAGAGAAGAGTATTCAGAACCGCCAGAGCGTTTTCTGTCGCCGAAAAACCTTGCTCCGCCTTTAAAATTTTCTCCTGTCTGGAATAGTCGCGGAAGTTTTCATAACTCATCCCATTCCAGTTTCGGGATTCAATCCAGTTGAGTTTGAATACATTCATCCGGATCAGCAGGTCAAAATCCGGTCTGGTGATTTTCTCCGTCCGGACATTGGATAAAATCCTTTTGCCGACCTGGTTTTTATATTTCCCCGCAAACAAAGTATCCAGAGATACTGTCCTGTCTTTGTATTTTTCATCAAAGAAAGCGTCGCAGTCCCGGTATGATTCCATCATCGGATAATTGATGAACAGCTTTCCTTGATCGGTTTCATCGTTGAAAAAATCAAGCATATCAGCCAATTCGCCATAATTCTTTTTCAGCTGTTCCTGCCTTGAAATGGCGGTGCCGCGTCTGCCATGCTGCAATTCACTGTCAAAGACCAGATACCGATAGGCAAATTTATGATTTAATTTTTCCAAATCTTCCTGCGCGGAAAGTATTTGCTTGCGTTTGTCCCGATCTGGAATCTCAGAATTCAAATTCCTGATTTTCCGTTCCAGGAGTTCTTTCATTACCGCAATGACATCAAGGAACCCGTTATCTTTTTTCAGGTCGCAATACAGCGCATGAATATTCGTACAGACGGAAGCGACCTCGCATTGCATATGATAGAGGACTGCCATCCGTTCAATGATTTCCGGTTCCAGCTTTTCCCCTTCGACGATGAACAGAATCCGAGGCTTTTCGGTCATTCTGCAAACGCTCCGTTTACGTAGAGTTTTTCAAGATTGTGTGCTTCCCGGAGTTCGCGGTCTGTGGAATTTTTCAAACTTCTGATCGTATTGCCGGTCAGCAGAAAACAGCAGTCCGGACGGGTGAACTCATTTTGCATCAGATAGGTATTGTGCGTGGTCAGAATCGACTGGCAATGACGTTCACGGTTCAACAGTTTCACGACAGATGCTGCCGTTTCGTAGTGATAATAAGCATCAAATTCATCTATGAAAAGCAGGGACAGACGGTCTTTTCCTGCTGTTATCCAATCGAACAGCAGCCATAATGAACGGGTCCCGGATGAGGTTATCGAGGAGAACCGTGCCCGGTATTTTCTTTTACTGAAATATGCGTAAAGTTCATGCTGTCCGCCTTCATCTTCGAACTGGAGATCATAGTCAAGCCCGTTCTGCTTCAAAAATTCCGTGAAATCGGCCAGTTTCCCGCTTTCATAAAGCATCTGGTCCAGGGTCGCCGTGCCCCGGGTCAGACCGCAATAATCGTTGCCGTCCGAAAGACTGCGGAACCAGAGCATGTTTTCGCAGAATTTCATCATTTTATGCAATATCGACGAAGGATCGGTCGGAGTATTGTTATAGATATATTTCAGAATCGAAAGTTTATTGTCCGGAAGATGGATGTCAAGATTTTTCGCCAGGCCCGGATCAACGAACTTCCGGCCTTTCGGTCCGTAAGTGTAATCCACCAGAACCTTATCCTCCAGTTCCAGTTTTTCCTTCAATAAGACCTGCATGGCACTTTTCTCGTAGGAATAAGTCAAATTCCGACAGTCGAAGGAAAAGGTATATTGAAAGAATACCGAAGTCTTGTTGGTATTCAAATTACGGTAATAGCTCATATACCGGCTGGAAAAATATTTCAGGTCTGTCAGATGCTGAACCAGATCAAAGATGGCAAACCCCAATGAAGTCTTACCTGATCCGTTCCTCCCGTAAATAAGACACTTGTTTACAACACCGTCACGGATCAATTCCGGATTGAAGGAATAATCGGCGGCGGTCAGATCAAAGGTCAAGTCCTGGAAGCATTTATAATTTTTGATTTGGATTTTTTTGAGCATGATGCGATTCTCCGTTCCGGCGGTTCATTCAGCAATCTTTTTGTAATATAATCCCGGATTGTGTTTTTTACAAGAGTGAAACGTAAAAAAAATCCGGAACCGTAATTTTTTTACGGTAAAAGATGCCAATTCCGTTCCTGACGGCCAGCCTATTTCTTTTCGTGCCCGAATTGAGGCTTTGCACTTGTTGTGTGAGGCATTTCCGGTCGGAAAACGGAACTGTGAGCGTACTTGATCTCTTTCCAGATTGAACTGGCAAACAAGTTCAACCGCTCACAGCCAGTCCACGGTCCTGAGACGGGCCATTGTTTCACTTCAACGAGCCGTACATGGTCGATCCAGCGACGGACCAAATCACCGGCTGATGATGGTCGGATCGCTTTTGAATCGATAAGAGGAAAGCGGAGCTGTCCCGCCGGCAAAAACCACATACTCCGCATTCGTCGATGAAGCGTTTTTACGAATGATCTGCTCGGGTGTCCGGGTAATAACATGTCCTGAGACGATCAGGAAATTTGCCGTCCGCCCATGCCGAAAGAATGGTATCGCAAACCCGTTGCTTGTATTGTTGCTGTTGCTTAAATCAGTCGCATTGCTGTTTTGCCAATTACTTGCCCAGGCATCTGCCGCCAATATTGTATTCGAGGGTGTCCCGATGGATTTCGGGTAATATACTGTATCATAGCGGTTCGACCGGAAGAAGGGCATTGCCCACGGTCTGGACATATTGTAACTGAATGCGTACCACAACCGTTTCGAATCATCTACGGGATCACAGTTGAACGTATCGGGGACCATTGCGAACTTTCCGTTCAGACTGGTCTCAGCTTTGATCTGATCGATGGTCGGGCCTCCGATATAGCCGCTCAAGAGTCCCGGCGCACTGATGGAATATTCGGGAAAAGTCCCCTGTTTGTGAAGGAACCAACCGTCATAATCTCCGGCATACAGCGTCGCTCCTTGTCCAATCGTCTTAAGTTTATTTACGCAGCGGGTTGACCTTGCCCGTTCCTTTGCAGCATTCAAAGCCGGAAGCAGCATCCCGGCAAGAATCGCGATAATCGCAATGACCACGAGCAGTTCTATTAATGTAAACATTTTGTAATCAACGTGTTTCATCATAAACTCCTTTTATTTTTCAACTTTTTCGGTTATTTTGGAAAGGTTCGTCCATTCAAGACTCCGGACAAGGAACTCATCTCCTTTGGCGAGATCACTGCACAGGAAATAGAACCGGGCGCATTTTGTTTTCGGATTCAGCTTGATCCTGCCGGAAACTGTCTGCCATCCGGGGGCGGTTTTGACTTCAACGGAGCGGAAAGGAAGGGATCTGGTTGCCGCTTTGTCGGTAAATTCGAAAACGCCGATCCGGATTCTGCCCGCGGTGACTTTTTCAGTATTTACGGAAGAGGAGAAAGCAACCTCATCACCGCCCTGACAGCCGCGCAGCGAATACCAGATGTAACGCCAGCCGTTATGCGGTCCATTGGTGATCCGCAGGTATTTTTTTCCGTCCGGTGCGGACAGAATGTCTTTTCCCGGCACTCCCCATCCGGACAACCGTTTGAAATCGACTTTTTCCGAAACAAGGCGTTTCCGATCCAGCAGGGAGAAATAGACGTAAGCGGCTTTCCGGACCTCGGCGGGATCGCCACCCCCTATCCAGAGCGTATTGGGATCGGGCATGGCGATGAACGGCCCGCTCCACCCATCCGGCTTTTTCAGCTGCGGGAAATCGGCCGGAGTTCCGATACAGATTTTCAACTGTCCGGTCGGAGTCTTGCCCGGTTCGCGGACAGCTAGATCGGGTTTCGCATACTTGGCATTCATAAATCCCGGTTCGTGAGTATTGATTTTGTCGCAATAGAGGCGGCTTGCCGTTACATGCGGACGGTACATGGCAACCATTTCCGCAGCGATCTGCGTATCCGCTCCGGATCCAGCTTCGATTACAGGCATTTTTTCGTCATCCAAAAATGCGGTCATCGAGCTAAGAGATTCAAACATGCCGCAGGCAGGCAGCCGGGACAGTTTGACGGATTTATCAGCTTTTCCAGAATAAAACTTGCTTCCAGCACAAACCCTGCGACCGAGAAAATCTTTCGCGGGCAGGGTGAATTCAAACGGTGTATCCGCCTGAAAAACGATCTGCTCGCCATTCGCCGATGCGGTAAATTCGGAATTCACGCCGCGAAGCGCAACAGTTTGCAGTGCTATGACCTGTTTGGGTTCAAGCGTAAGTTCGAATTCGGTCTCGCCGTTCAGGAATCTCTGTTTCAATGATCCGGTCTGGGGCAGGAATCCGTATTTGTCTTTACCAAGATAGCGGTTGACCACCCGGACGGAGCGGGTGATTTTTTCGCGTTTCGGATTGCCGAAGGTGAGGATGGTCCCGGTGCCTTCTCCGAAACGGCCTACCCGGAACGGCTCTGCGCCCTTGACAGCCGAAACGGGGTGATACCCGGCTTCACTGATGGCATGGAGAACCGGCAGATGCGGTTTGAAGAACGGGGATCCGGCCCGCCAGTTCATCGGGGTGAATCCGAACTCGTAACACTTGTGGAGATAGAACTGGTTTCTGCCGAGCGCAGTCCGTGCCTTGCGTTCCGGATCACCGGTGATAAGCGACTGCCGGATCGGATTGTATGCACCGCCGCTGTGCCAGAAAGACATCGGCTTGCGGCCCATGCTCAAACGCAGGGGAAGAACCATATTCAGATTCGATTCCGGCGATCCCTCCATGATGCCGCCGTCACAATGGAACATGGTGAAAGCCGAGAAATCACTTAACGCCGCATTGAATATGGTTCCCATCGTCTTGCCGTTCCGTTTCAGGGTGTGGATATAATCGGAGAATGGAATCGGCGCGACAGTATCGGATGTGAAGATCCTCCCATCGTCATACCACGATCTGCCGACTGCATACTTCAGCTGACTGGGAACCGTGAAATGGAAAGAACTGTTTGCCATGTCGAAGGAAAATCCGGAAACCTCATAGTGATCGACCACGTCTTTGAGCTGTTTTTTCAGGTAATCGAAGAGTGGCGAACCAGGGGCAAAAGCCGATTTGGTCTTTCCCCGGTTGGTCGGAAGGGAATGCAGCCCGCTGCCGCCCTGTACCGTTTCCGGGTATTTGTTCGCCACATTCTGATGAATGTCTTTGACCAGAATATAGTAGAACATAGCGGCAATCTTGTTGCCGTAAAACATCTCTTTTTTCACCGCATCATGATATTCTTCCCTGGTCACTGGTTTGCCACGGTGATGACCGTAATAATCCCAATATTCGTTTTTATCGTTTTTCCAGCCTTCGCCGACGGGATACCAGTTTCCGGATTCCAGCCATGGCGCATAGGTCCATTCCCATTCGAGTCCGGTCGAGCGGGAAGAATGAAGGATAAACGGACGGGAAACATGGGCACCGAGAAGATAGCCGCCGACACCATAGATGCGGTGGTCCACGCCCGGAGTCGGAACGAACCAGGGCAGGTATGCTTTCTGAT
>JAZUCR010000816.1:0-1912 GCA_045639225.1 Victivallales bacterium | reverse complement strand
GGCTCAGCCGGAGACGGCTGACGCAGCTGTTCCGCCAATATGTCGGCTGCGGGATCAAGCAGTATTATCTTTCCAATCTGATGCACTATGCCTGGTCCGTGCGGCGGCAGAAAACCATGACCACCGCGGAACTCGCCCGCCGGTGCGGTTATTCCACCGTGCAGAATTTCCTGCTGGCCTACAAGAAATATTTCGCGGAACATCCGATGGAATCCGCCGGCGAAGTGCGGCTCTGGCACCGCACCGGCGAAACGCTTCTCCTGCCGGACGGACGGAAAAAACGTATCGTTTATCCCGTTTTTTCAAGAAAAAAATGATTTTCCGCTTGATTTTCCGGAAAAGGAAATTAAATTACAGTCCATGACATGCCAACGATGGCATCACCGTTATTTGTATAGTAAAATCAAGGAGAATGAAATGAAACGTCGTTATGTTGTCTGCGGTGTTTCCGGCAGAGCGATCGCAATGTGGATCAAACCCCTGTATGAAACCTTCTCGAAATATGCCGAGCTCGTCGGCATGCTCGACATCGATCCGCAGCGTTTCGTCGTCTGCAAAAAGGATGTCCCCCAGACCAAGGATGTTCCGACCTACAAGCCGGAAGAATACGACAAGATGATCGAAGAGACCAAACCCGATGCGGTTTTCGTCGTCTGCAAAGATTGTTTCCACGCTCATTACATCATCAAGTCCCTGGAGAAAAATCTGGATGTCATCACCGAAAAGCCGATGACCACCAACTGGGAAGACAGTATCCGCGTCCGCGAAGCCGAAAAGAAATCCAAAGGCAAAGTCACCTGCACGTTCAACTACCGCTACAATCCGCAGCACCGCCTGATCCGCGAACTGGTCCTGGCCGGCAAAGTCGGACGCGTCACCCATGTCGACCTGAACTGGTATATCGACATCAAGCACGGTTCGAGCTATTTCCACCGCTGGAACCGTATGCGGGAAAATTCCGGCTCCCTCTCCATCCATAAGGCCAGCCATCACTTCGACCTGGTCAACTGGTGGATCGGCTGCTCCGATCCGCAGAAAGTCCATGCGTTCGGCGCCCTGAACCATTACGGACCCAACGGCCCGTTCAACCCGTCCAAGAAAGACGGACGTCACTGCAGCGACTGCGCGGAACGCCGTCAGTGCGCCTACAAGGCCCGCTGGGAATCCAGAGCCTCCTCCATCAAGGTGCATGACGATCACCTGGATTTCTTCGATGAATCCCGCGGTCTGCTCTACACGCCGGAACTCTACCGGCCCGATATGTGCATGTTCGATTCCGAGATCAACATCCACGACACGATCGTGGCGAACGTCAAATATGCCAACGGCGTGCTGCTGAACTACTCCGCCAACTTCTCCACCCCGTATGAAGGCTACCGCCTGGCGATCAACGGCACCCACGGCCGCATCGAAGCGGAAGAATGGGGCGGCGCCGGCGCCACCGCGTTCCCCTGCCCGCGTGCCACCGACCACTATGTGGACTACTATCCGATCTTCGGTTCCCGCGAACGCCTCTCGGTCAAACCGGGCGTCGGCGGCCACGGCGGCGGCGATTCCGGCATCCTCGAAGATGTCTTCATGGGCGTTGAAGAAAATCGTCCTTACGATATCCTCGCCACCTCCAAGGACGGTCTGGCCGCCATCTCCATCGGCGACGCCGTTTTCAAATCCATCACCGAAGACCGCATCATCGATCTGAGCGATGTGATGAAACACTGATCCTTTTCCGGATCTTGAATTTCCAGCCCTCTGCTCCGCCCGGAGCAGGGGGTTTTTTGTCCCCTTTAGGACAAAAAAACTACCGGCTATGCCGGTAAGTAAACGAAAAAGCTTTAGCTTCAGGTGGCAAAAAGAAGCCTCTTGGATTAAATTATGATGCTGGTTCCGCAACCGCACCCTAAAACAATCCAAG
>JAZUCR010000815.1:0-5903 GCA_045639225.1 Victivallales bacterium | reverse complement strand
TCACGCATCATGAAATATGCCTGGGAAAACAATATTCCCGTCACGCCGCGCGGACAGGGAACCGGTCTGGTCGGCGCCGCCGTGGCGCTCCATGGCGGCATCATGCTCGATTTCTCCGCCATGAATCATTTCCTCGATCTGGACGAGGTCAATATGACCCTGACGCTGGAACCCGGCGTGCTCCTGATGGACATTGCCAAATACGTGGAACCGCACAACCTCTTTTATCCGCCGGATCCCGGTGAAAAAACCGCCTCGATCGGCGGCAATGTCAACACCAACGCCGGCGGCATGCGTGCGGTGAAATACGGCATCACCCGCGACTACGTGCGCGGTCTCGAGGTGGTCCTGCCCGACGGCCGCATCATCGAAACCGGCGGCAAGATCGCCAAGAACAGTTCCGGGTATGATCTCAAAGATCTGTTCGTCGGTTCCGAAGGCACGCTCGGAGTCATCACCAAAATCATTCTCCGGCTGATTCCGCTGCCGAAATTCAAGCTCAGTCTGCTGGTGCCGTTCCCCGATCTGAAATCCGCGATCTCGGCGGTGCCGCATGTCATTAAAGCCAGTTCGATCCCGACAGCCGTGGAATTCATGGAACGCGAAGTAATTCTCGCCGCGGAACAGTTCCTCAACCGCAAATTTCCGGACAATTCGGCGGATGCTTATCTGCTGCTCACGTTCGACGGCATGAGCCGGGAGGAGATCGACCTGGCGTTCAATACCGTGGCGGCACGCTGTCTGGAACTCGGTGCGCTGGATGTCTTCATTTCCGACACCGATGAACGCAACGAATCGCTCTGGGCGGCCCGCGGCGCCTTCCTGGAAGCCATCAAAGCATCCACCACCGAAATGGATGAATGCGACGTGGTCGTGCCGCGGCTGCATGTGGCCGATTTCATCATGTTCGCCGCCTCGTTCCAGAAAAAACATCAGGTCCGCATCCGTTCGTTCGGTCATGCAGGCGACGGCAATCTCCACATTTACATTCTCCGCGATGAACTCGGAAAAGAGCAATGGGAGAAAACGCTGGCGGCGGTCTTCGACGACTTGTATGGACGCGCCCGCGAGCTCGGCGGTCAGGTTTCCGGCGAACACGGGATCGGATTTGCCAAGAAACCGTTCCTGAGCCATTCGCTTTCCCCCGACGTCATCGGACTGATGCGGTCGGTCAAACAGGCATTCGACCCGAAAAACATCCTCAACCCCGGGAAGATCTTCGATTGATCTGTCCGTCTGAGCAATCCCCAACTGAAGGATTTTTATTATGGGAGAATTGAAAGAGAAACGGCTGGCGATGCTCCGGCAGGCCGATCTTTATGTCGTCATCACCGAAGAATTTACCGCCGGCCGCGGCACTTTGCGCGTGCTCGAAGAAGCCGCCGACGCCGGGATCCGCATTGCCCAGCTCCGCGAAAAACATCTCTCCGGCAAAGAGCTTTTCAAGCGGGCTGAACAGTTCCGCAAAATCTGCGACCGCTACAATATCCTCATGATCATGAACGACCATCTGGATATTGCCATGATGTGCGGAGCCGACGGGGTCCATCTTGGGCAGGACGACCTGCCGCTGGCGCAGTCGGTGCAGTTCGCGCCGGAACTGATCATCGGCCGTTCCACCCATTCGCGCGAAGAGGCGCTTGAAGCGCAGAGTCAGGGTGCGGGTTATATCAATCTGGGTCCGATTTATCCGACCCAGACCAAAGATACGCCCGTGCATCCGCTGGGGATCGAGATCATCCGGGAAAACCGTGCCGACCTGCATATCCCCTTCTCGGTCATGGGCGGGATCAAAGCACGCCATATTCCGGAACTGCTGAACGAAGGTGCACGGCTGATCGCCATGGTCACCGAGGTCACGCAGGCGCCGGACATCGGCAAGCGCGTCCGCGAACTGCGCGCGCTGTGGCAATAACCGATCTCCGGAGGGAGTTCAAATCATGGCGGAAACCAGCGGAAAAACACCAGCAGGTCCGGCACTCCCGGACAAAAAACGCCTCATTCTGCTGATCACAGCGGTGACGGTCCCGGTCCTGCTGCTGCTTTCGACCGCGGTCGTGCTCCTGGGGACGCCGCGCCGCTGGCAGGTCCCGCCCCGCGTTTCCCCGATGGAAGCCGTCCGGCTTCAGGGCATCATCGGCAAGCTGACTTCGGCGATGGTCACCGAAGACGGCAAAATGGCGGAAAAAGCGGAGATCGAACTCTCTCAGAACGAGATCAATACCCTGCTGACTACAGGCCTCCGCGCCGCACAGCGTCATCAGCAGCCGGATTTTTATTATGATGCGGAATGGTCACAGGGAGCTCTGGTGCTCCGGGGATCCAAAATTCTCCCGGTTTTCGCAGTCAATCTCGAAGCGGAGATCATACCGTCCGTAAGCGCGGACAAGGTCTATCTGGCCGTCCGGTCCTGCCGGGTCGGCTGGCTCGACCTGAGTCCGAAGCTGGTGGAAACAGCTTTGAACAACAAGCTGAAAGAGTATGAGAACGAGGAGGAATACCGTGCTTTCACCGCAATCGTGGAATCACTGACCGTTCAAAAGAAAGGATCCGTTATTCTGCGGCTCCGTCCGGACAATATCAAACTGGTCTTTCCGCTGCTGATGAATGCAGCCCTGGGAAGACGCTGAATCACAGGAAGAACCGAAATGATCGAATTTCTCAAACAGCTGGCCCGGCAGGCGGGCGCGGTCGCGTATGCAGACAATCTCCGGCTCAAAGCCGCCAATATCCATTCCAAAGCCAACATCCGCGATCTGGTCACCGACACCGACCGCAAGGTCGAAGAATTCATTACCTCCGAATTGAAAAAACAGTTCCCCGAATATGGTATCTACGGTGAAGAGACCGGCAAAAGCCATTCGGAACGGGAATACTGTTTCGTGATCGATCCGATCGACGGGACCGCTTCGTTCGTTCACGGCCAGCCGGAATGGTGTGTCTCGATCGGGCTCACCCGGAACGGCAAATCCGTTGCGGGCGTGATTTACCAGCCGGTCACGGACGACCTGTTCTACGGCGAAAAAGGCAAAGGCAGTTATGTCAACGGGACCCGTATGGAAGTCACGAAACGGGACAATCTGGCCGAGTGTATCCTGGCGACCGGATTCGCCTGTCTGCGCGCCCAATGGAAAGAGGAAAACAACCTCAAATTCTTCAGTCGGATCGCGCCGGAACTCTCCGGGATCCGCCGCTACGGTTCGGCGGCGCTGGACTGCTGCCGTACCGCACGCGGACAGACCGACGGCTACTGGGAACTCTTCCTGCAGCCTTATGACATCGGCGCCGGCGACATCATTGCCCGCGAAGCCGGCGCGGTCATCACCGATTTTTACGGCGGGGACGAATATCCCGCCAAAGGATTCCTCTGCACCAACGGGAAGATCCACGAGAAAATGCTGTCGTTTTTTTACGATTACCGGAATCTCAAACGCTGAAAAAACGGTCCGGGATCAGGCCCGGGATTTGAATTCATTCGGAGTGCAGCGGTAAATTTTCTTGAACGCGTTGCAGAAGCTGCTGGCATCGCAGAAGCCATGCCGTTCCGCGATTTCATTGAGGGTATAAAGACCGCTGCGGACCTCGTTGGCGGCATTGGAAAGACGCACCCGCAGCGCAAATTGTCCGTAACTGACCCCCATGACCGAGGAGAAAATGACCGAGAAGCGGCTGACGCTCAGCGAACAGGCCGCGGCTGCCTCGCCGAGGGACGGAGGGACCGGACTGGTCCGCACCAGCTGGACCGCTTTCTGGATCCGGCTCATTTCCAGATTGAACACCGGACTGTCGGCCGCGGAAGAAACTTTCTCCACCGCTTCGGAAGCCTCCAGAAGCATCTGATGGATCAGCAGCCAGCAATGCGTTTTCCAGTTCACGGGACGGAGTTTGTTCAGATAATACAGTCTGCGGGCATTGTAATGCATGCGGCGGCGTTCAGCCGGGGTTTCCGGACAATACCGGTTGGCCGGCGGCACCGTGAACGGCGCCAGCCAGTCGACGCGGGAACACGGCCCCACATTGCCCACATTGTCGACATTGATATTGATCGAAAGAATGATGCAGCGGGCGGTCAGAATCCGGAATGCGTGCGGTTCCCAGCACATGGTCCACCAGACCTGGCCGCGGTGAAAGACTTTTTTCCAGTCACCGAAAACGACTTCAGCAGCCCCGGCAAGCACGATCGAGAACTGGAGACAATAATGCACATCCCCTTTGAGTTCGGACTGCGGTCCGCGGCTGTCTTCCACGATCATATCGAACGGAGAGGCCGGAGTCAGGTCGGGATGGGACTGGGATTCCAGCCGGACCGCACCCAGGTCCGCATTTCTCATACCCGGATTTTTCATCGCTGCCATACCGTTTCTCTCCTCAATTTACTGAACCGGAACGGTGGTATTTTACATCCATTGTCTGCTTCTTTCAAGCAGAATCTCCTTTTTTTTCAAAAAACTCTTGCTTTTTCCGTTTCGAAGCATATATTACCCGACGGAAAGAAGGAAAGTTCAGGAATCATGAAGTCATTCAGACAGATCCAAGCTGTATTTCTGATCCTGCTGCTGAGCGGCAGTTTCTTTCTGCACACCTTTGTTCATCATTCATCCTGCTGCGGCGTCCGTAATCGGCTTTCGGTCCGCAATGACTCCGTAAAGAGTCTGCATTCGGACTCCTGCACTGCAGCAGACGTCGATTTCTTCTGTCCGGTCTGCGCCGGCATGCTGAATGCCGATCAGGTCCCGGCTGAACCCCGTCTCGTGATCCCCATCGGACAACCGGTGATCTTTTCCGCGTTCTCCGAATCGATCTCAACACCGGACTGGCTGCTGCCCTCCCCCCGCGCGCCGCCGGCAATCATTTCTTCCCATATCGGCTGACCGCCGCGATACGATTTTCTTTTTCCCCTTCCGGGTTAACAAATCTTTGCGATTTTTTACGGTACGGACCCCGGGTCCGACGGATTCCATCGAAGTGCATTTACCATCCGGAACGGAAAATTTTCTGTGCGGCCTTGTTCAGCCTTCAAGCGTTTTACTCAGTAAGATTTGAAACAAGGAAACAGAACATGAACATTCATTCATCTTTCATCTCCATGTCCTCCATAGCGCGAAAAGCGGAGGAGGATCATCTTTCATCATTCCAGCGTAAGCGCAGCTTTACGCTGATAGAGCTCCTGGTCGTCATTGCAATCATCGCGATCCTGGCGGGGATGCTCCTGCCCGCGCTGAACAGCGCCCGGCGCAAAGCCAACGGCATTTCATGTCTCAACAATCTCAAACAGAGCGGTCTGGCGCTGACCTCCTATGCCGCCGACTGGAAAGATTCCTTCCCGATCGTGCACGGCGGAACTTTCGAGTCGCCGGCCGAACTCCCCGGAGAGCCGCAATGGTATACGCCGCTGGTCGAACAATACAAATATCAGCTCCAGCACCTGAAATGCGCCGAAGACAAGGGCTATGACGCCAAAAAAGGCATCCAGAGCTATATGATCAATGCCATGTTCACTTTCGGCCGTTCCACGGCCTCGATTGCGGGCTCCAGCCGCATCGTGCTTTCCGAACGCGGATTCGAAAGCAATGGAGAACCCGAGGAACATCAATGCTATCCCGGGATGAGCGAACCCGACGACTGGAAAGCCAAGATCGACCGCGAACGTCATACCAAACGTGCCAATTATCTGTTTGCGGACGGCCATGCGCTTTCGCATACCTTCGCCGAAACCATCGGCGACGGCACGGAAGATAAAAATCAGCATTTCGTCAAGGAATGGCTGAGCGCCTACGTGGAAGATCACCCCGGCCATTAAACCAGGCAAAGCCGGAAACCCGGGAAAGACCGGGTTTCCCCGCATTGGCAGGACCGATCCACAGGATCAGGCCGGGCACGCCGGGTAAATACGGAAAACCGGC
>JAZUCR010000814.1:0-3839 GCA_045639225.1 Victivallales bacterium | reverse complement strand
GCCATTCCTTCGCGTATCTGAATTTCAACCGGCTCGTGCCGGATCATCCGGAACTTTTCGCGCTGCAGTCCGACGGACATCGTTCCGGCAAGGATTTCTGCTGGAGCAATCCGGCCGTGGAAGAACTGTGGTTCAAGCTTGCCGACGCCTGGTTCCGGGGCGACAAAACCACCGCCGCGGCAGGATATGATACCAGGTGGAGAACCGAAATGTTCCGGTCCCGGAACGAATTCATGATCGATCCGCATGACTATCAGGAATATTTCTGCTGCTGTGATCGCTGCCGGGAACTGCGCCGTCCTTACGGGAAAAACGGTCAGGGCGAACTGATCTGGAAGGTGATCTTCAACGTGGCGCGGCGGATCGAAAAGATCCATCCGGGGAAACAGATCACGACGCTGGTCTATCCGCCGAAACGGTTCATGCCATCCGATGGGAACATCCCGAAAAATCTCCGGGTACGGATCACGGTCCCGTGGGTTGCGGTCCTGCCGGATTCCCCCGCCGGGAAAACCGCCATGGAACTGATCCGGAAATGGGCGGCGGTCCAGCAGGAAAAAGTTTACCTGTGGATGTATCTCTGTTCCCATTTCAATTCCAACTTTCCGGGCGTGCCGGAAGTCGCCGCGCACAACATGCAGAAACTGCTCCGGGCGGTAAGGCCCTGTGCGCAAGGGATATTCTACGAACATATCGAACCGTCGCATACGATCCGGAACCTCGACCAGTATGCCATTGCGCATCTGCTCCGGGATCCGGATCTCGATCTGGATGCTCTGCTGAAAGATTATTTCCACCTGAGTTTCGGCAATGCCGCGCCTGAGATGGAGACCTTCTTCCGCCGTCTCGAATCGAACTGGTACAAAGCCGCAGCACTGCATCCGGGAAAGAAACTCACCGCCGGAGACCACAATTCTTTCCTGCGAACGGTTTACGACACCGTTTACAACTATCAGGAGCTGACGGTGCTGGACAAGCTGCTGGACGACGCGGCGGGAAAAGTGGCGTCCAAATCGCCGGAGGCACTGCGGATCGACCGCTGCCGCCGCTATATTCTCGGTTCAGCCAAGCAGGAATTTTCGGTATTTTCCTCGGACAAGATCCACCGTTTCCAGGCGGAACAGCTGCTCTGCACGAGAGTCATCGCAGGTGAGCCCGAAGCCGCCGATTGGGAGTCTGTGCCCTGGCTGCCGCTTCATACCAACGACCGGACCGCCGCACCGATGAAACATTCCCGGTTCAAAGTGCAGGAAAACGGGCAGACCTTTTACGTTCTGGCGGAGTTTGACGAACCGCAGATGGATCAGGCCGTTTCGCGCGACCGCAAGCAAGGCGATTTCAAGGACCTGTGGCTGGAAAATCTGTGCGAACTGTTTTTCGCGGGGACGTCCGGCAAAGTGCTGCATCTGGTGGTGACCGACCGGGGATTCCACGCAGTTTACGATGGTTCCAAGCGCACGTTCAGCCAGTCAGTCCCCGGCATCAGCATCCGGACGGAACGCGGTCCGGCAGGCTGGAAAATGATTGCGGCAATCAAACACGAGGCCGCGGGTTTCAGTTTGAAATCCAATGCGGACCGCTTCAATCTCACGCGGACCCGGGCACTGAAAGGAACCAGACGGGAATTTTACACGTGGAGCAAGTCGGCGGCAGGCCGCTGGTCGCTGCCGGCAGGTTTCACACCGGTGCGGCGGATTACCGGAGCGGTTCCCCGGAAGCAGTTTTCCGGACTGGCACAGGCTCCATCGGATCGGCCGGCGACCGTCCTGGTTTCAGCGGAAAAAACCAAACATTCGAAAGAATGGCGTTACTGGATCCAACGCGGCGGAAAAATGACAGCCCGCCTGGATTCCACGGTCGGACATCGCACGCCGGGTTCCCGTCTGATCGATTATTCCCGGGAGATCCCGTCCGTGAACGAGAAAACCGCCTCCTGGCGTTACATGATCCCCCTGCCGGAACGCGGTTCGCGTCTCAGGGTCTCGGCCCGGGTCAAGGCGGAAACCTTCAATCCCAATGCCGCCGCTCTGCTGAGCGTCAGCTGGAACAATGCCAAAAGATCCTGGCTGAAAAACGCGGACCGGCTGTCGGGATCGGCCTCGCTCCCGTTGAAATCCGCCTGGCAGAACATTGCGTTGGAAATCCCGGTGCCGGATGATCCCGCCGCCGCATATATGAGCGTCAGCATCAGCGGCAGGAACGTCTGTCCCGGCAAGCTCTGGATCGATGAACTGCAAATCGAAAAAATCAGATAGGAGGCAGACCATATCAAAAACGTGCGCGCCTGCGGCCCTGTTTTTTTCCCGTATGGCATGAAAAAAACGGGAACCTGCCGCAAAATCAAAAATCCGACAATAAAAATTTGAAATCTTGCTAAAAAGATGTATTGTACACATCAGAAGCTTCAACAATTATAATTTAAAGGGAAAGGGACCACGACATGAACGGGTATTCAAAATCCATTTCTAAACATTCATTTCAGCGTCGAACGGTACGGCATTTTACGCTGATAGAGCTCCTTGTGGTGATCGCGATCATCGCCATTCTGGCAGGCATGCTGCTGCCGGCGCTGAACCGGGCGAAACAGGCGGCGAACCGGACCTCGTGCATGGCAAACAACAAACAGGTCGGGGTGGGGATGCGGATGTACGGCGATGATTATCAGGATACTTTCCCCTGTGTCGTCAGCAATCCCGCCGTCACGCTCAAACAGCTGCATTACATGTTGGCCGACTATCTCAAGCTGACGCTGGATCAGCCGGCGAAAGTTTTTGTCTGCCCGTCCCTGAAAATATCGAAAACGGCTTATACGATCTACCGGAAAACCTCTGTCCGGATCGACGGAATTGACTGCCGCTACAACGGATCGGTCGCATTCTATCTCCCGAACCAGGAAAACGGTTACTGGTATGAGGATAATTCCGGCTGGAACCGTCAGCGGAAACAGTCCAAAGTCAGATATCCATCCCTTTATACCTCGGTCTGTGAAAAGGGCCGCGGCAACAGCTATGTCTTCAACTGGGTCAACGACGAAGCGGCAACCAACCAGCGGATGGGACTGGACAACCATATCGGTTCCGGTTCGGTTTACCTGCGGGCCGACGGTCATGCCGAATGCATGAAGATCCCGGAAGCCGTCCGGATGGCCGGTTCGTCTGCTGCAGCACACAAGGCTTACGATAAATATTTCTATCCGAACGGCGAGTCCTGGGAAAATCCGGGTAAATACGATTAAGAAACCGATTTCGGCCAAAACGAAAATACAGAAGGAATCAGATCATGGACAAGTTTACATCATTCATCGCCCATCTTGCATCAATCCGGCGAAAACGGGGTTTTACGCTGATAGAGCTCCTCGTGGTGATCGCGATCATCGCGATTCTGGCGAGCATGCTGCTGCCGGCGCTGAACAAGGCACGACAGATGGCCAACCGGACTACGTGTCTGAGCAACAACAAGCAGATCGGACTTGCCT
Source organism: Victivallales bacterium (assembly GCA_045639225.1). Taxonomy (GTDB): domain Bacteria; phylum Verrucomicrobiota; class Lentisphaeria; order Victivallales; family UBA1829; genus SIG94. The sequence continues at coordinate 364 of JAZUCR010000814.1, read as the reverse complement.
ACCGGATGTACGGGGAAGATTATGGAGACGCATTTCCGACCGTGACCATGCACCCGAATCCGGCATCGGCAAAAACCAACCTGGTCTATTTCGTGGCGCCCTACCTGAATCTCAAAAAAGGACAGACGGTCAAACCCATCATCTGCCCGACGATGTTCAACAAGGGGCTTCCGCCGGAACGGTTTCTGTATCCTAACGGCGGGGTCAACGGCGTCAATACAAATTATAACGCCAGCAATACCTTTTACCGGCCGAACCGGGAAAACGGGTATCTCCATTCGGAATCCGGCCCCAACAGCTGGGACCGGCAGAGAAAACAATCCAAGCTGAAATATCCGTCCACCTATGTGACGGTCGGGGAAGT
>JAZUCR010000813.1:0-2348 GCA_045639225.1 Victivallales bacterium | reverse complement strand
AATAACCGGGTTGAAGGGACGGTTTTTGGGAAATGGATGCGGTAAATTCAGATGCTTCAAAACTTTGGAGCGAGGCATGTGCGGCGATACGGGCAAAAATCCCGGCGCGCGTGTTCGCTCAATGGTTTGAAGGGATCATTCCCATACGCATGGAGGAAAATAAAATTATCCTCGGCGTATCGGATGATTATTTCGAGCAGTGGCTCGGGGAAAATTATTCGGACATCATTGCGGACGGTCTGCAGGAGGCTGCCGGCAAGCCGGTCAAATTCAAATTGGAGTCGGGACACCAGGCGGAACTCCCCGAAGTCCGGCAGGAAAGCGATGCTGCCGAATCGGCCCCTGTCCCCTCCTTCGAGGACGAGGCCGAGCAGACGGACGATACGGCTCCCGTGGTGGACAACGGCTGCGCGCCGAATTGTCTGGCGTCCTACACCTTCGATAATTTCATCGTCGGTGAAGAAAACCGCTATGCGTATTCCGCTGCCCTGACCGCCGCCCAGCAGCCCGGCAAATTCAATCCGCTCTATATCTACGGCAGCACCGGCATGGGCAAGACCCATCTGCTGCAGGCCGTGGCGAATTTTGCCCACCGCAGCAATCCGAAAGCCATCGTGCGTTACATTACCTGCGAAGCTTTCCTGAATTCCTATCTGGATTCCCTGCGCACCCATTCCACCTTCAAGTCCCACTTCGAATTCCGCAACCATTTCCGCGAAGTGGATGTTCTGCTGGTCGATGATGTGCATCAGCTCGGCGGCAAAGACCAGATCCAGGAAGAATTTTTCAACACCTTCAATACCCTTTACAATGCAGGCAAACAAATCATTCTGACTTCGGACAAGCAGCCCTCGGAGATCCGCGGACTGGAAGGCCGGCTGGTCTCCAGGTTCGAGTCCGGCGTAACCACCCAGATCACCTCCCCGACTACGTTCGAGACCCGGCTTTCTATCCTTCAGTATGAACAGAAGGAACAGCTGATCAAGCTTTCGCCGGACGTAATCCACTATGTGGCGGAACGGATCTCCTCGAGCATCCGCACGCTCAAAGGCGCCCTGATGCGCCTGGTGGCGTATTCCTCGATGCTCGGACGCTCGGTCCCGATGGCCGAGGCCGAAGGCATTCTTTCGGACATGCTCGACAAGGAAGCGGAAACGAGGAAAGTCACGGTAGACCGGATCCAGCAGATCGTGGCGGAGCAGTTCCAGCTGCGGGTCAGCGACCTCACCGGCAGCAAACGCCCGAAAAACATTGCCGAGCCCCGCATGATGGCCATGTATTTCGCGCGGGAAATGACCGGTCTTTCCCTGATGGATATCGGCAATGCTTTCGGCGGACGCAACCACGCCACCGTGCTCCATGCCGTGGCTCAGGTCAAAAAGCTCAGCGAGTCCAATGACGAATTCCGCCGGAATCTTTCCACGCTGAAACGCAAGATACAGGGGTAACGATCCGATGAAGACGGATCTGCATACTCACACCCGGTTGTGCAATCACGCCGCCGGTGAACCGGAAGAGTATCTTGAAACCGCCTCGAAACGCGGCATCGCCGTGCTCGGCGTGACCGATCATGCCCCCTGGCCGTCCGGCTACGATCCGCTCTGGCGCATGTCGGCGGAACAGTTTCCGCTTTACCGTTCCATGGTCCGCACCATGCAGGAAAAACAGGCGTCGTCCGGCGTGGAAGTAATCTACGGGATCGAGTTCGATTACGTCCCCGGCCGGATGCAGGAAGTTTACGATGCCATGGCGGGGGAACCGTTCGACTACCGGATCGGCTCCGTCCATTATACCGATTTCGGATTCGACGATCCGGAGATGATGTCCGAATGGGAAAAACAGGGGCCCGATGCCGTCTGGAACGATTACGCCGACCGCCTCTGCCAATTCGTGGATACCTGCGATTTCGAGATCATGGCTCACCCCGATCTCCCGAAAAAATTCAAACTCTATCCGTCCGACCTGAAATATTTCAACAGCCGTCTGCAGGAAGCGTTCACGCTCGCCGGCAGAAAAGGGATCGCCGTGGAGATCAACACGGCCGGGCTCCGCAAGCCGGTCAGGGAATTCTATCCTTCCCTCGAACTGCTGAAAGCAGCGCGGCGCGCCGGCATGCCCCTCACTTTCGGTTCCGACGCACACTCGCCCGGCGAAGTCGGAGCCGATCTCGACCTCGCGCAGGATTTTGCCCGGACCGCCGGTTACGCTTCGTCGCTGATCTTTCGCGCCGGCAACCCCGTCGAAGTGCCTTTAGACTGACATTTTTTCTATAAGGAGGAATCAAAAAATGAACTGGAAACTCGAAACGCTGGCCGTGCAGGCCGGTTACACCCCCGAAAACGGCGGTC
>JAZUCR010000812.1:0-1966 GCA_045639225.1 Victivallales bacterium | reverse complement strand
GGATGCGCGTGAATTGCCCGGTAAAAATGCCAATCCGTCCGATAAACTTTTGGCAGGTTCGGGTTATCTGGGACGGCAGGCGCATGAAAATGACGGTGCATTTTATTATTGGGGTGCGGATGATTATGCTAATCCGCCGCAGCCAGTTTCGGATCTGCTGGCGCGTTCGGTAGACGCGGGCGGAATCCAGCCTCATATAAGACCGCCGCGGAACGGAAACCGGAGCTGGCGATTTTTCGATCCGTCCAATGCGGGAACCATGGAGGAAGCCGCCGCCGAGTTTGTGAAGAATCTGGCTTCCTGCCGGGGAGGATCTTACCGGCATTCCGGACCGTCTACATTATTCCGCTATTTCTTTCAGGCCGGATACCGCTATCTGGAAGCGGAACAGATGTATGGCCCGGAAGAAGTGATCCTTTCCGCATTGCGTGGAGCTTCCCGAGCCTACGGAACGGATGAATACGGCGCACACTTGGCAACCCAATGGAGTTCCGTGCCACACAATACTCCTGAACACGCCGAGCGTTACTGGCTTTCCCTTTGCACCTGTTATCTGCAGGGGGCAACGCAGTTCAATATCGAAGAGGGACTGTGGCGTATGGAAAAATGGTTTGTGGACTATGACCGCTTCAGTGAAAACGCCTTGCGGCATCTGGCTGCACATACCCGGTTCCGTCGGTTCATGGAAACCCATCGGAGAAGAGGAAAACTGGTTGTTCCGTTCGGTGTGGTTCAAGGCCGCTATGACGGCTGGTGCTGTTTCAGCCGCGGCAATGTCTGGGCACGGAAAGGAGATCTGTGGAATTTTTCCGGTCCGGAAAAGAGTTTTGATCTGCTGAATGTCTTCTTCCCTCGCAGTCGTTTCGATGCAATCTACGAGTGTCCCTGTTCCGTGGAGCCGCACGGCTGGTATTCCGGAACGCCGTTCGGTCCGGTGGACCTTTTCCCGGTTGAAGGTGATTTTTCTGTCTACCGGACAGTGATCTTTCTCGGTTGGCACAGTTTCCGTCCGGAAGACGGCAGAAAGTTACTGGACTATGTGACGGATGGCGGGATTCTTCTGCTGGCTTCGCCGCATCTTTCGCTGGAAACCGGACGCTGCAAACTGTTACGGCATCAGGATTCGCCGGAACTGACCGCCTTGCTGGGAAAGGACTGGCAGAAGGCCGATAAGCCATTCATCAGGTCTGTCGGCAAAGGTCAGGTGATGTATTTTCCGCAAGAGTGCTATCCGGCGGAAATGGAATCCGCATACCGGGAAGCCATGCGCGATCTGGCGGAGAAGACAGTTCGCACCGAATATCGGAAAGGCTGGATCACGGCCAATGAAGATGTGAATTTCACGGTATATGAAGATACCGAAACAGGCATGAGAGTAATCTATCTGCTGAACATCCGCTGGTGGGATCGTAAGAGTGCACAGGTAACTTTGCATCTGAACGGAGAAGATTTAACTCTGGAAATTCCGTATGGCACGATTCAGACCTTGACGCTGGCGGGCGGTTCGGCGGTGCGCTGCAGCAGCGAACTCGCCGATGTGATCTGTTTTGACGGCAGTCAAGTTACAGTCCAGTCTCCGGAACAAGGCGATCTGGAGATTTATCAAGGCCGGGAGAAAAGAAATATCTCGTATGGAAGCGGAGTCTCTGAACTTCGGCTTTGACTTCTTCGAGGAAGATAATGCGGCAGCGGTCTATTTGTCGAAAGCTTGAACCCGAAAAATATATGTGGTCTGGCGATTGTTGAAATTCCGAAAAATCAACGTAAGCGCCCAGTGAGATACATGTCAGGGGGGGCGGACGAATGCGGACCGGAAATTGAAAAATTATTTTGAGATGGGTTTCCAGAACGGAGGCAGGAGGGAATCGATCTGACTGGCCGGAGTGGAGGAGAGTCGCGGCAGAACATCTTCAAGCCAGTTGCGGAAGCAGAGGTTGTTGGCTTTGCACGTTGCCGCGAACGAGTA
>JAZUCR010000811.1:0-9138 GCA_045639225.1 Victivallales bacterium | reverse complement strand
CTGTTTCCGACATTCTTCATTTCCCCAGAGTCGGCAACGACATGACCGTCTTGAAAATACACTGAATACCTGTTTGCCTTCTTTGTCATCGGGATAAGGAACAAAACTTCCGTAATCTCCTTGTCCACAGATGATGAACGTTTTTACTCCGGTTGCCGCGCCGATATGACATGTGCCTGTATCGTTTGACAGAAGAAAATTTGATTACCGAATCAAACTGAACAGCCCCGAAATGGTCAGTTTCCCGCACAGATTTTGGATCCTGTCCGGAAATTTGCTCAGGTTCCGAATTCGGTTACCCAATTCTTTTTCTTCATCGGTGCCAACCAGCATCGCTGCTCCGTTCCATTCCGACAGGACCCGATTGACCGTATGAACATATTTTTCCGCTTCCCAGCATCGGCGGCTGTCGCCTGCTCCGGGACATATCACGCAATATGGTTTTGATATCGGCTGCGACGGAGAATGAAAAATAGTATAATCATATTTCCCCGCTTTCGAGGAGATTCCGAGAAAAGACAAAACCGCCTGATAACGTTCCCGGATAGTCAGTCCGTCTACAAACACCGTGTTTCTGAAATGATTCGATGCTGCCTCGAAAATACTGCCTTTCTGCAGCATTGTCACCAGGTTGGCTTTCCCATACGGAAACCACATTCCATGCGGTGATACAGTTACATTGCAGATTACATCATAGACATGTGTCAGATAAAACCTGATTCGGAACAGTGTCCATTGAAAACGATTGCGGTAGATCGGCAGGACCAGCACACGGTCAACCCCGGGAAACTGTTCGGCAAATGCGGAATATTGTGATTTTACGACCAAATCAATCTGATATTTGTCAACTGGATAATATTTGCGTATTTCCGCCTGGTACGGCAGCCAGAGGATCAAATCACCCAGTCCGTCGTCCTTGATGATCAATATGTTTTTTCGTCCATCTTTTTTCCTTATCAACCGCCCCAGCCAGCAGACTGTTTCACCCAAATCAATAAGGAATGTATTCCGCTTTTTTTTCATCTTCGATTGGTCAATTTTCTTATAAACATGATGATTCGATAACAGACTGGTACCTTGGGTTCGGTCAAATAACGCGAAATTTCCTGTTCGATCAACTCCCGATTGGTGCTTAAGCCGTTCATTTCGTAGTTGCAAAATGGGATATCCTCAGTCAGAAAACGGACTTTTTTCAGGCACAACGCCTTAAAAAAGAAAATGAAATCGGAAATCAGCCTGTAGTCTTCCCTGTATTTCCCAATCGAATCAAATAATTCCCTCCGGATCAGGGTCGCCTGATGGGGTATGCATCCCGGCAGAAAATGCAGGTAATCAAATGCCTTCCTTGGAAAATAACTGTCGTTTCCCGGCAGCATCAGCCGGAAGGAAATTATGTCACATGATCCTGACTGATTCAGTTTCAACATCGCTTCCGACAGAACATCTTTATCATATAGAGTATCCCCTGAATTCAGGAACAGACAATATTTCCCGTGCGCCAAGCTGATCCCCTTGTTCATCGCATTGTAGATCCCTTCGTCCGGCTCAGAGATGAATTGGTCGATTTGCGGATATTGGTGTTTCAATTCGGCGGAACCGTCGGTCGAGGCTCCGTCCACTACTATATATTCGTAATCTTTTCTGGTCTGCATCAGCACTGAATCGATCGTCCGTTTCAGACCGGAGCGGTTGTTTCGGTTGATCGTGATGATGCTAAATGATTTTTGAGTCGGCGTCCGGATCATCGTGTACCGCCTTTCATCAAATCACGGATTTCATCCGCACTTATCTTCAGATCACTGATCCGCTTTGTGCATTTGATCAGGCTTTTTCCGCCGATAAATATTCCCAGCAGATATCCGGTTTTTTCTTGTATTTTAAAAAAGTCAGCGCTCGTTGAATTGTTTTTCATGAGCAAAACAAAATTTTTCCCCTCTCCGATGTCTTTTTCCAATGCTGGAAATCCATCAACAGTCAGAACTTCTGGTTCTGATATTTGATAAGAATCCGGAATGTTCAACTTCAGAATATCATTTTCCTTCGGCAGGTCGACAATATCGCCTTTAATTACCAGCGGAGTAAACATTTCACCGATTTTCAGCATGGGATAAGGCGTTTCCTGTATCGAAATATCCTGCGGCAGTTTCACCGGACGAACCGATTTTAACTTAACATACATATTCAGAGCATTTTCCTGATCGACTGTGTAATTCAATCTCCGGCGGTCAGTCGATCCGGCATATAAATCTTCTCCAAGCGGGAAAAGATAATTGTGATGGACCCCGAGCGCCCGTAATATCGTCGGCCCGAAATCAAAAGTCGCTCCTTTGACTTTTGGATTGAATGACTCAACTGCCGAATTCCAAATCATGAACAGCATCCTTCTATCGGGATTTTTTTCCAGCAGTGGGGTTGAACGTGTATAATTATGAGCCAAATGGTCGTTTGCAATCACGATGCAGGTATTCTTTCCCGCGGGACTGTTACGCACCCGGTCAAGGAATTTTCCCAACGCGCGGTCACTGGCATACATCGCATTGTAAAGATTCTGCAAGTTTCCCGCTTTGCCGGGATAACCCGGTTCCTTCGGATCATAATATCCGTCTGGCCCATGTGCATCAATCGTCAGCACTGTAATATTGAACGGCTTGTTCTCTGCAGCTGCTTTCTGAAAATATTTCCATGCCTGTTCGAACACGGCTGAATCCCGGACTGCGAGCTTCCAGGATTTTTCGCGTTTGGCCCGGTCAATGCCGAACCATGTTTCGTCGTAACGCTGGTCTTTTATGAAGCGTTCCATCCCGGCAAAATTACCGGAATGCCCGACTAAATAATATTGTATGTATCCGGCCCGGTTCAGGATTTTCGGAAATGATGAAAGCTGATTGCCGGCATACGGACGAAATCCATTAATGGAAAAAGTGATATAATGCGTGGTTATATAAAAACCATTCATCATGCTGAACAGCGAACCGATAGTTCCGGTAGCAGTTTTGTTCTCGGTTATATTGCTGAACAACTGCGTCTCCTGCGAAAACTTTTTCAGATTCGGAACCAATCCCGGAAATATTTTTTCATCCAGATAGGTTTTTTCTGTACTTTCCAATACGATCAGGACCAGATTTTTTCCAGGGGTCGCCGTGAACTCGGATTCCTTGGTCGGAATAACCTTTATTCCAAAACTTGAATAAGCATTTTTATCGAATTTCACGATCGCCGACGCACGAAACAGTGCATAAATATCGCGAATCGGATAGAAGAAAAAAAGCAGCAGCCCCGCTGAAAGTAAAAGGCCGCAGATCGATATGATTTTCCAATATGTTTTTCCTGGCAGCGGATGCACACTCCAGAACAGCATGAATACCGTCCAATGGATCAGAACGGTCAAAAGGACTACCAATAACACCAGTCCGAGGAATGCCGATGGACTCATCTTGATGAATTCTATCAGCATATTGCTGTCCAATATATGGATACAGTTTTCCAATGAAAAGCCGTTGCCGTTCCCGTGAATAAAAGCCGTGTGGAGAACCAATATGAAGCAAAGCAATGATGAAAAGATGACGCTGATTCTGCGGATTGAATGTTTTTTTGTTGTCAATCTGAGGCAGAAGAGGACAAATATCCAGCAGACAATCGCCCGGCTGTCTGCCAGAACAGCCGCATATTCATCATAATATGCGGTAAATGCTTCACGCAGTAATATTGCCAGAATAAAAGCGTAAGGGATAACTCTCCGGAATATCCTGCGGGTTGATATGAAACGAGCCAGTCTGTCAAACATTTTTTCTGAATAAACGGCCCGGAGAAAAACTCAGCAGTATGCCAGTTTTCCTCCGGGTATGCTTTTAATTGAAAACCAATGATAATCGGTTTTCAAGCCGTCATATTAATCAGGAACCAGAAGAAGCAGAAGATGCTCCCATGTTGGCGGAAGTCTTCTTGGTCGGGTCGCCGTTGGCATTGGTCGGCGGGGCATCCTTGGTGAAGATTGAAGTGGAGTTGGTGCTGTAAGGCTTCGGGACATCAGTCGTAGCACTGGATTCTCCATACCAGGCTACTTTTTCACTCCAGGAATCACCGGCATAGTTGCGGACGGAGCCGTCAACGAAGCAGATGTTGCCGTATTTGTCATGGTTGCTCTTGGTGCTGGCCACATCATAAGTATCGAAGGACAAGCCGCTGTCCGGGCTGTCGTTTTCGTTCAGACCGGCAAGGAATCCATAGGACAAGTTGGAACTTGCCACGGTAGAAGCAACTGCCTGAAGAACATATTCCTGAGAAAGTTTAACACCATTCAGGGTTCCCGACGGGCAAACGTAAGTCTTGTAGTCGGTGTTGTAGTTCAGCGGGATCAAGGTGGAAATGGACGGACCGTTGTGATAACCCACAGCGGAAGTCCCGAGGACACCCTGGTTGCTGTCGATCCACACTTTGGAAGTCGGGAATTTTTCGTTGAAGTCGCCGGCATACATCTTGGCGGCCAGACCGATCTGTTTCAGATTGCTGGCGCAGGAAATGCGGCGGGCTTTTTCACGGGCGCTGTTCAGAGCGGGCAGCAGCATGCCGGCCAAAATTGCGATGATTGCGATAACTACGGGCATTACATCATTAAATATGCAAGCCATAAAAAATTTTTCATATTATAACAATATGAGTTATTTAAATCTATCGGCAGAGACAGTTTCATCAGCCATAACCGAAAAAATATTCCTTTCATTTTATTTTCCAGTTTATACATGCATAGAATCATAGGAATTTTTCACAAAAAGCAGTTGATTTTACTGAAAAATATACGATTGTTTTTGTTGGTATTCCGCCGGCCCCGTTCCGGATCGGTTGCCGGGCAGACGATATACTGAGCCATATTCCAAAACGAAAGGAGCAGAAGTGAATGCGGTAATTTATGCCAGACAAAGTTCCGGCAATGACGATTATTCTGAATCGGTCGAAAATCAGATAGCCAATTGTCTTGCGTTGGCGAAAAAAAACGGTTTGACGGTGATCGGCTGTTTTTCCGACCTCAATACCAGCGGGAAAACGTATCCGGAAGGAGCGGAAAATATAGCCGCGAATGATTCGGCATTCCAGCAATGGTTCGATCAGCAGACGTCCAGCAGGAAATTCCGTCCAGGTCTCAGACAGGTATTTCAACTGCTGGGAACGGTTGATTACCTGATCGTCGACGAAATGACCCGGCTGTACCGTCCGGTCACCCGCAGCTTTCTGGAATCGTATGTCAATCAGAAACTTACCGAAAACGGAGTGAAGATCCTGCAATGCAAAGGGGGAAAACTTGATCTGACTCAATTCGACCAGCAGCTGATCCAATCGCTCAAGAACCAGATCCAGGATGAAGCGATCGCCAACCAGAAGAAAAAATCCCAGGAACAATTCCGGAAACTCCGTGATTCCGGCTACCTGTGCAACGGTGCCAAAATGTTCGGGATCAGGTATTTGGGAAACCGCCGACTGGAAGTTATACCGGAATGTGCCGAAGTCATCAGGTTCATTTACCGGAACATTGCCGCCTGTCGGCCTTACAGTGCTATCATCCGCGATGTAAACCGGCTCTATTCACATTGTTTCCGCACGTATTGTTACGAATCGACTTTCCGTTCGATAGCCAGACAGCCGATCTACTGCGGCTATCAATATAATTCCGCACATGAACTCATCCCGAACCAGCAGATCAAGGGACAGGAAATCATCCCATACCGGCTTTGGCATCAGGTCGGTGAAATTCTCGAACGGAAAAGAAAAAGTCGCCCGGCGAGATCCAAAAAGCATTGGCTGCCGATGAGCGGGCATTTGATCTGCGGCTGTTGCGGAGGACGGATGACCTGCCAGCTGGACCGCGGCAAGCTATATTATATATGTAATAAGACCAATCTTCACCGGACGGAGGGATGTTCCGCCAGCCGGGTCCGGTTTCAGGAAGACTCGGCCGGACCGGGACTTTATGAAGTTTCTTATCCGTTCCTGCTGTTCGGACTGCAGGAACGCTACCGGATCAATACGCAGGCAGCCGCCGACAAGCTGCAAATTATGAAATTGAAAGAAATGGAGGAAAAAATGAACAAAAAAGAGAGGCAGATGGCGGAATTATTCCTGGATGGAACGATAACCCGCGAAGAACTGGAATCGCTTTTGAACCGGCATCGCGAAAAGCGTCATGCACTTCAATCCCGGATCCGAATGGATGACAATGTGTCCGCAGAAGAATTGAAGCAAGAACGGGAACGGATTCTGCCGGATTTATTCAAACGGATCCGTTCCTGCGAACTGGCCCCCGGAGAATATGAGGAACTGTTTTCCCGATCGCTCATCAAAATCGTTCTGCATAAAGATATTGCGGAGTTCGATCTGGTCAACGGCCGGAAGATCCTCATCCCGCGGCTGAGATGTAAGAGAAGAAGCTGGTTCCCACACTGGAATATTGCTGCCGAACACGATTTTCCTGCTGAGGAAATGTTCAGCGAGAGACATTCTCCGCTTGAAATTGTGTTTCAAACCGGGAGATCGGGGCAGCTGTATCAGGATGAGAATTTCATTTTCCGGACCGAATGAAGAGTGTGTGGTAGGGGCTCTGGGGGCTCTGGGTGTTCTGGGTGTTCTGGGGATGCCGTGTGATATTCCCCAATATACCCAATATACCCAATATACCCAGTATACCCAGAATCCCATAACCGTCCGTCGTAGTGCATGATCTTGAAAAAATCCTGAAAAAACAGAATTCTTGCATGGAAAATTCGGAAAGGGCGGAGTATGTTATGGAAAATGATCATGAACAAGAGGAATCTCACCATGGCCGAAGAAATATTCCGTAACAATGCGGATTACCGGAATTTGAAATGTTATCAGAAAAGCGTCATTATTTACGATGGAACCTACTTTTTCTGCCGCCGATTCCTTTCATCCGGAGACCGGACCAATGACCAAATGGTTCAGGCCGCCCGATCCGGGAAACAGAATATTGTCGAAGGTGTGATGGCTTGGAATACCAGCAGTGAAACCATGTTGAAGCTTTTGGGAGTTGCCAAAGCCAGCCTGGAAGAATTGCTGGAAGATTATCAGGATTATCTGCGGACCAGAAATCTCCCGCTTTGGGAAAAAGATTCGAGACCGGCCGCAAAAGTCCGAAGACTAGGTAAGTTGCCCGGTGGGTCTGCCGATATTTTCCGCGATTATATGATGAACCGTTCTGATGGGACTTGCGCCAATATTATGATTTGTCTGATCCATCAATGCAGTTATCTCATTGCCCGTCTCCAGCAATCGGCAATGGCAAATTTTGCCCGGGAAGGCGGTTTTCGGGAAAAATTAAGCCGAATTCGGCAAAAAAGCCGTCAGGAACAATTCTCGGCACAATACAGCAAAAGGCAGTAAATTCTCTGGACAGACCGATTATGAGACTGGGTAAACTAGGTATATTGGGTATATTGCGTATATTGGGGGAATATCGCCCAAAGTACCCCAAGCGCCCAGATTATACCCAAGGTCCCCAAGACCCCAAAGCATCCAAAGCACCCAAAGCAGCCCAAAAACCCAGAGTATCCAGTATCTCAGGAGCCCCCAAAAATCCCCGATTTCGAGGGGATTCTTAAAAAAAATCAAAAAAAAATCGATTTTTTTCGGTTTGGGGTATTGGCATTTTGAAAAAAATGATTATAATATAGGGTAATTGGAAAGGAATTACTGATTTTCCTGAACTTTGAACCGTCTTAAAAAAAGGAGGCCGACGACAGAGAATAAGGATGTGAAAACGGCATTCTTGAGACAGAATGCAAGAGATGAATCTCAGGCAATGAGCCTGAAAAACTGTTACCAACAACCCCAAAAATTTTGGAGAACAAAAAAATGAAAGTCCGTAAAGAACAGATCTTTACTCTTATCGAGCTCCTCGTAGTTATCGCCATTATCGCTATCCTGGCCGGCATGCTTCTGCCCGCTCTGAACAGCGCCCGTGAAAAAGCCCGCCGCATCTCCTGCGCCAGCAACCTGAAACAGATCGGTCTGGCCGCCAAGATGTATTCCGGCGACTTCAGCGAAAAATTCCCGACCACCAACAAGTTCTATCTGGCTTCCACCGCCGGCTGGGCTTCCACGGCTGCTGCCGGTTATCACAACGGTCCGTCCGCTACCCTGCTGATGAGCCAGAACTACAACACCGACTATAAGACCTTCGTCTGCCCGTCCGGCACCCTGAACGGCATCAAGCCCGCCACCAACCAGCTCAGCGACTCGAACGCCAACAACTACATCCTGCAGGCTGTTGCTGGTCAGGTTGCCCAGACCAACCTGTCCTATGCTTTCATCGCCGGCATGAACGAAAACGACAGCCCGGACAGCGGTCTGACCTTCGACTGCGGCTATGAAATCGCCAGCACCAAAGCCAACCATGACAAATACGGCAACGTCTGCTTCGTCGACGGCTCCGTCCGGAACTACGCCGGCGATGCCTGGGGCACCAACATTGCCTACTACGGTGAAGCCACTGTGACCAACGCCATTCCGAAAGTGTTCGGCAGCGGCAACGTGTTCTACCACAGCACGGCTGTTAGCAAAAATACCCCGAAGAACACGGACGGTGTCCTCGTCGAAAACTAATTGGTGGTTAACGTAAAATCACCTTTTACGAAATTAAACCCCCGCCGGTTCCGGCGGGGGTTTTTCGTTTCGTCCGGAACGGAGTGCCGAATGCATGTTCTGTTTTTTGACGGTATCCGGAATTCGATGGCCGGACATATCCCATGAAAACCTGATTTTCCGTTCGCTGTAAAACCGGAAATCGGTTTGCTTTTTGACGTTTCCGGGTTATATTATCATATTAGAGAAAACAACCCATAAATGAGGAGATGGTATTCATGGGAAAGACTGCCGCACAGAAAATATTCGCAGCACATTTGATCGACACCCCCGCGGACGGTGTCTATGTGCTTTCCCTCGACCGCGTATTCTGCCACGAGATCACGACCCCGATCGCGATCAATGATCTGGTTTCCAAGGGCAAGGACCGCGTTTTCGATGCATCCAAGATCAAAGCCGTGATCGACCATGTTACCCCGGCCAAGGATTCCAAGACCGCCGAACAGGGTAAGACTCTGCGCGAATGGGCACACCGCCACAACATCAGAG
>JAZUCR010000810.1:0-5266 GCA_045639225.1 Victivallales bacterium | reverse complement strand
CCTGATCCCGCAGCATCTGCTCCAGCCGGAGAAAATCTCCGCTCAGATCGGCCAGGTGGCCCTGCAATATCTCAAAGATCCGGTTTTCATCGAAAAGATCCGGACTTATGTGCAATCGTTCCTCACCCGGCGCAGCGAAATCATCGCCCGGACTCTGGTTCCTTATATACAGGATTTGACCCTTCAGGCGATCCGGGATAACATGAACATGGAAATTTTCAACCGCTTCTGCCGGACCGTGACGCAAAAGTTCCTGACCGAGCCCGCCGCCCGGGAAAAAACGGTGCGGACTGCCGTGGATCTCTTCAAGGAACTCCTGCCCGGATTCTCCGCCGATCTGAAGAAGGTCATCTCCGAAAAAGTCGCGAAAGCCTTCCGTAAAGAACATAAAATCATCAGTTGGTTCAAGGATAATTTCTCCTCCTGTTCAGTCCAGGATGAAATTGAAAATTTCTGGAGCAATGGCGAACGCGAACTGCTGGAGGATCTGGAAAAGCAGGAGACGCAGGAAAAGATCGCCAACTACATTGCCAGGCTCCTCCTGATGTGCAAAGAATGGACCGAGCGGCCCGAGAACGCAGCGAAAATCGAACAGTTCCTGCAGGAAAAGCAGGAATCGGTGAGACAGTATGTTTCCGCTTACCTCGAAGCAAAAATCCCGGTCCTTGCCGATCAGCTCCTGGGCAGCGATTCCTTCTGGATCATGCTCCAGGAAAAAGCACTGCCCGCCATCCAGCTTTATGTGGTCAAACAGCTGCGCGGGGACAGCAACAGTCTGCTGGCCAGGATCGACATTCCCGGAAAAATCGAAAATGCCGTGGACAAGATGGATATGAAACAGCTTCATCACTTCGTCATTCAGGCATCCAATGACAATCTGACCCTGCTCCAGATCTTCGGATTCGTCCTCGGCGCGGCAGCCGGGATTGTCATGTCGCTGGTCATTTGACCGGCTCGTAAAATTATTCAGAAGTATGACCGATGGCAGCTGTATATGACCTGCGCCTGATGCGGATTAAATAAATTTTTCGAACCTGCAAAGCCCCGGACCGTCATCCGGCTTTGAATTTTCAGATCGCACAGCCAAGTAAAAAAAGAAATATCACAGTAAATAAAGAATATATCGGTCGAAGTCCTTTCGGCACGATCCCCTGGGCGGCAGATGAACTTCCGGCGGTTTGCCCCGGTTGCGGCAAATTGGAAAAAAGGATCCCGGTTAAATCCGTTATTAATCCGGGACGTGCATTTTCCGGTTGGCCGCCGGCCCGAATCAACCGAATCTGTCCGGGCCATCTATCTTGGAACAGGCTCGGGATCGTCCGCTCATAATTGTAAAAAATTCCTTTATAATTGTATTTTATTATTATTTCCAACATTTCGATCAAAAAAACGGGTCTTTTCACGTATATAGTGACAAGAACATTCCTTGATTCACAACCAAAAAGGGGGACTGACATGACAGTTAAAAAGAAAAATGTAAAACCCAAAAAGACTGAAAACATCCGCCGGAGCGGCAGCGTTCCGCTGGAGCAGAAAGCAGCGCAGCGGACCGGCCGGAAAAAGAAAACACCATCCGCCGGCATAGTCAGAACCGCCGGAGTGTTATCGCGCAATCCATCCGGGAAGACGCCGCTAAAAGCAGGGAAGACCCAGACACAGCTCAAAGCAGAGAAAACACCGCTAAAAGTCGGAAAGACGCCGGTCAAAAAGCCCCAGCACAAAACCGAAAAGACGCCGATCAAAGCAGAGAAACGGGCGGCTTCGAAAAAAGAAAAAACCGCCACCGCCCGGGTCATCAGGACCGAACCGGTCAAGCGAAAAAAAACGGCCAAGCCGCAAAACCGGCTGCCGCGGATCATCAGCATTGAAGAAGAAAACCAGACAGTAACTTTGCCGCCTCAGGTTCCGGAAAAAGATGAGATCATATCGGACACCGAGGAGGAATGGCAGGAGATCGGCAAGAAAGATTCGCTGAAGACCTATATGGAAAACATCAGCCGCTATCCGCTGATCGGCATAGAAGATGAGGTCCGGCTGGCGGAAATGATCCACAGCGCCGATCCGGAACAGAAAAAACAGGCAGCACAGACACTGATCCAGTCCAATCTCCGGTTAGTGGTCAAAATCGCCCACGACTTCAAAGGGATCGGATTACCGCTCATGGACCTCATTTCAGAAGGCAATATCGGGCTCATGCGATCCGTCTATAAATTCGATCCTGCGCTGGGAGCCAAATTCAGTTCCTACGCCGCGTGGTGGATCAAACAGTCCATGCACCGGGCCTTATCCAATCAGACCCGGACGATCCGGATCCCGGTCCAGACCGGTGCGAAAATCCGGAAGATCCGGCTGACCCGGGAAAAACTGACCGCCGAACTGGGACGCGAACCGCTGGATACGGAACTGGCCGCCGAATTGAACTTTTCCAAACGGACTGTAAACATGCTCCGCCATGCGGAAAGCAGCACGTTTTCCCTGAACGATCCCATCAAAAGCGGGGAAAACGACACGTTCGAGGAACTGATCGCCGATCCCAATGCGAAATCTCCCGAAAAACAGGTCAGCGACGCCGATTCCTTACAGCGGCTGCACGTGGCAATGACCCTCCTCGATGATCGGGAACGCGAAGTCATCAACCTGCGCTTTTTCCGCTTCAAGACCCTGGAACAGGTCAGCGTCATGATCAACCGCACCCGCGAACGGGTCCGCCAGATCCAGAATCAGGCCCTGGCCAAAATGCGTGTCGTAATGCAGGAAGAGGCCGAAGTCGTCAATTCCTGAATTCCCGCCGGGTTGACTTTTCGCCTTTCCGGCTGTATATTCCCGCCAATCAGGAAAAGTCAACCCGGAGATTCTCATCATGGCCGAAATATCTCGTGTAAGCTTGTCGCTGGATGCCCCGCTGCTGGAAAAACTGGACCGTCTGACGCGGGAAAATCATTATCAGAACCGGTCCGAATTCATCCGCGATCTCATCCGCGGCGAACTCACCCGGCAGGAATGGGTCCAGAACGGGGAAGTGCTTGCCACCCTGACTCTGGTCTACAATCATCATCAGCGCGGTCTCACCGAAAAACTCGTCGATCTCCAGCACCACTGTCACGAAACCGTCCTCGCCGCCACCCATGTCCATATCACGCATGAAATCTGTGCCGAAATGATTATGATCCGCGGACGCGGCAACGGCATCCGTGCTCTCGCCGACGCCATCAAGCAGCAGCGCGGCGTTCTCCACGCCGAACTCTCCATGAGCACCACCGGCGAAAAAATTATTTCCTGATTTTTAAATCATCTGCTTGATTTTCCTTTTTTCTGCGGTATATTATTACGTTTTTCAAAATCGTAATAATAAAAAAAAGGAGCAATCATCATGCTGTCATGCAATAAGAACTTTCCTGCCTCATCTCTCATATCTCATCTCTCATACCTGAAGCGTAAAACGATGAAACGTTTTACACTCATCGAGCTTCTGGTCGTGATCGCGATCATTGCGATCCTGGCCGGCATGCTGCTGCCCGCGCTGAACGCCGCCCGCGGCAAAGCACGCTCGATCAGCTGTCTTTCCAACATGAAGCAGATGGGATTGGCCATTGCCGGATATTACAACGATTACGAACATTGCCTGCCCAGCGCGCTGAAATATTCAAAAACCAAATCTGGGACCTTCTGGCTGGGTGAACGGAATGATGATGAAGAATATAATTTAAAAACATCTATCATGCTTCCCTACTTGAGCAATGATTGGAAAGCTTTGGTTTGCACCGATCCCTATAAAGAATGGAAATCGGTTTCCGATCCGGAAAAAGTTTTGAATGGAACTGGATACGGCTATAATCTGTATGGTATGGGGTCGCAGATTTATTCAGGAACAGGTTTACCCTCCACTTCCAATACGGATCCGGTCTGGGGCATGAAAAGAATTGCCCGTCCGTCGCAGCTGGTCGCATTCGCTGATACGATCAATGTCAATACAGTCGGACAGGCGATCACCACAGTTTACGGCCCTCTGAACATCAGTGCCAGCGATGGGTCAGTACAACGCAATCCTCCAAGCGGGACAAGAACACACATGAACAATGTCCATTTCCGCCATTCCGGCAAAACTGCCAATTTCAACTGGGCGGACGGCCATGCCAGCCAGGAAAAGATGTCCTTCCCGAACACCAAATCGGAAGCGGTCCAGAATCTGCCGGCCGGCAATATCGGACCGGCGGACAAAGATACTTACTATTCCCCTGAAGCGGAAGGCAAAGGCGTCGACTGACCGCGCACCGGGAGTCATTGACCGGACAAGTCGTCGGGAGAGCAGTTCCCTGTCTTTTTGATGCTGCATTTTCCACAATTTTGTTGCAATATGCAAGCAGGAATTTTTCAACAAATCGTAAGTTGAACTTGGAAAATGTATATGGTGGTCCTGGAAATTGCAGGGAACAGAGCTTCAGGTAAAAAGGCCAAAAATCAGTATGGTTTTTTGGAACTGTAATGGATCAGCGGACCGGAATTCTGTCCGTAGAGATGTCCGGTGTCGGCATACGAGAACAGCACAGGTGAAGTCCGTTCCGATCCTCCCTTGAAACGCAGGATCGTGATGCCGGTATAATGACACATGGTGCTCGCTTCCAGCAGATGGAACGGCAGGTTCATCAAATGAGCCAGAATCACCCGCATCATGCCGGCATGGCAGAACAGTGCAATATGGCGGTCGGACGGCGCGATCACATCGTAGGTCCCGTCTTCATTCCGGCGGAACCCGAGCTTTTCGAGCATGGCGTCTGTTCCGGTCGAAATCATCTCGAACCGGTCGGCGAGCTGACTGTCGTTCAGACCGGGTATCTGCCGGATCCCTTCGAGCGAGTCCATTTTCCGGAATGCGGGCTGATTCAGATACTCCGGCGGAAGAGTGGCGGGAAGTTTCGGTTTCCCGTCCGGATACGTGGTCAGGCACTCATGCCCAAGTTCGTATGCCCAGGGTTCGATAATGACCTCAAGACCGAGTTTTTCCGCCGTCGGCTGCGCGGTCTGTCGTGCCCGTCCCAGCGGCGAAGAATGAATTTCATCCAGTCCGCTTTCGATCAGCCGGGCCGACACGAGCCGGGCCTGTTTCCAGCCTTCTTCGGTGAGTGTATCGGTGGCATAATCCGGTTCGCCGTGACGGATCAGATACAGCAGCATGATGAATGATTCCTTTCCTTTTGTTATCGCCGGACCGTTCAGCCGCCAGGGGAGGTAAAAAAATGGCACCCGGAACAGGATTTGAACCTGCGAC
>JAZUCR010000809.1:0-9732 GCA_045639225.1 Victivallales bacterium | reverse complement strand
CATGGCTACGATCCGACTTGAAGGCGAACGAGCCGGAGGCGCTCGCAAGGACGGAGCACGTGCTGTTCGTCAAGGACTATGTCCGGTACCTTCTCACTGGTGAGGCGGCCACCGACTACATCGAGGCGCAGGGCACGCTGTTTTACGATATGGCCAAACAGAACTGGGCGGACGATCTGGTGCAGCTTTCCGGTCTCGACCGCAAGTCGCTGCCGGAACTGATCAAACCGGCGGACGCAGTCGGCAAAGTGACCGCGAAAGCCGCGGCGGAAACCGGTCTGCCCGAAGGCACGGTTGTGGTCTGCGGCACCTCGGATTCGGCGGCGGAGGATTACGGCGCGGGCGCGGTCGAACCCGGCGACTGCATCGTGAAACTCGCCACGGCGGGCAATGTGAACGTGATGACCGCCGAACCGCATCCGTTCCCGACCACGCTGACTTATTCGCACGTGATCCCCGGCATGTGGTACACGGTATCCGCGACCAATGCGGCGGCGCTCTGCCAGCGCTGGTTCCGCGACACTTTCTGCCAGTCGGAAAAAGCCGAAGCGCAGCAGCTCGGGACCAAGGCATTTGCGCTGATGGACCGTCTTGCCGAGGCTTCCGCCCCCGGCGCCGGCGGCGTGATGTTCCATCCCTATCTGCAGGGCGAGCGTTCCCCTTACTGGGATCCAAAACTGCGCTCGAGTTTCACCGGCGTTTCGATCAGTTCGAACAAGGGGGATTTCATCCGCGCGCTGTTCGAAGGCGTGGCGTATTCGCTGCGTGACTGTTTCGGCACCATCGAAGAGATGAAACTGCCGGTCAACCGGATTTTCCTGATCGGCGGCGGCGCGCGCGGCAAACTCTGGAGCGAGATCGTCTGCAACGTGTTCGATCTGCCGCTGCAGATCCCGACTCCCGGCGATGCCTCGTTCGGCACCGCTCTGCTGGCGGCGACCGGAGCAGGCGTTTTCCCGGACAGCAAAACCGCCGTCCGGAAATGTCTGCACATCGACCGCGAGATCCAGCCCGATGCGGCTCTGGCGTCATTCTACCGCGAAGAATTCAGGCGCTACCGGGAGATCCATGACGCGCTGGCGCCGGTTTATCAGAAAACAACCTTAAAATAATCCAATACGGAGGAAATTACCAATGCTGGTAAAAGAGAACAACTACATGTATGAGATGATCCGGACGGAATTGACGGACATTCTCGGCGACAAATTTGTCGGAGTGAAAGACGCCGATCTTTTCGGACATTCGGTGGACTACTACTGGATCCCGGAAATGTGGCATGACCGGGGCATGGAAACCCCGAAACCGGACTTCATCTGCCATCCCTCGACCACCGAGGAAGTGGCCAAGATCATGAAGATCGCCAATCAGTACAAGATCCCGGTGGTGCCCTGGGGCGGCGGCTCCGGTTCGCAGGGCGGAGCGCTCCCCGTTTACGGCGGCATCATCATGGACATGAAGCGCATGAACAAATTCTACGGCGTCGACAAGGAATCGCTGACCGTGCGCTGCCAGACCGGCATCATCGCCAAGCATCTGGAATGGAACTGCAACAAGGAAGGCTTTTCCACGATGCATTTGCCCGCCTCGATCTCCTGCGCCACGATCGGCGGATTCCTGGCCCACCGCGGCACCGGCGTGCTCTCCACCAAATACGGCAAGATCGAAGACATGGTGATGTCCCTCGAAGTGGTCACCCCGACCGGCGAGATCATCCGCACGCTGCCCGTGCCGCGTCATGCGTCCGGACCCGACCTGACCATGCTCTTCCTCGGCAGCGAAGGCACGCTCGGGATCATTACCGAAGTGACGCTGAAAGTGCATCCTCAGCCGGAAGCCCGCGAATTCCGTGCCTACATCTTCAAGGATTTCCACACTGCCATGAGCGCCGGCGCCGAACTGATGCGCAGCCGTCTTCAGCCCTGCGCCATCCGTCTCTATGACGAAACCGAAACCAAGACCCATGTCCGCAAAGTCTTCGGCATGGAACTCCAGCAGGGTGCCTACCTCGTGTTCGGCTTCGACGGCCGCAAGGACATCGTTGCCTGCCAGATGCGTTATGCCCGCGAGATCATGGAAGACAAATATCACGGTCAGGACCTCGGCAGCAAGGGCGGCGACCTCTGGTGGGAAAACAAATACAAATTCTTCTATCCGCCGTTCATGTTCCACATTCCGCAGGCGTTCGGCACGCTGGACACCGTGGCGACCTTCACCAACATCGAAAAGGTCTATTACGCGATGAAGAAAGTGGTGAACGAGAACTTCCCGCAGGCGCGTTTCATCGGCCATTTCTCGCACTGGTATGAATGGGGCTGCATGCTGTATGCCCGGTTCATTTTCGAGGAAAAGGACGTGCCGAAGGATCCGCGCGAGGCGGCGGCGCTTTACAACCGGGTCTGGGACCTGGCGATCCGCGCGGCCATCGCCAACGGCGGCGTCATCAACGAACACCACGGCGTCGGCCTCAAACTCGGCCGTTACATGAAAGACCTTTACGGTTCCGCCATGCCTGTTCTCGAAGGCATCAAAAAACAGCTCGACCCCAACAACATCATGAACCCCGGCAAAATGGGTTTTAAAGGAATCTGACCATGAATATCGAAAAATACATCGACAGTATCAAGGCATGCCGTTTCTGCTTCATGTGCCGCCATCTTTCCGCGATCGGCAATGTGACTTTCACCGAGGCGGACACCCCCCGGGTGCGCGCTTCCATGATCTACGGCGTCACCATGTATCCCGAACGTCTGACCAATGCGGACCTGATCAGCACCATGTACCGTTCCGACCTGAGCGGCTGCTGCCGCCGCAACTGCGTCAATCATTACGACGAAGTCGGCATCACGCTGGCCTACCGTGCCGACCTGGTCGATGCCGGCGCCGCGCCTGCGAACATCAAAGCCATCGCCGCCGAACTGAAGAAATCGCCCGCCTGGACCGTTTCCGGTTCCGGCAAGACCGTTTATGTGGCGGATGATTATTCGGTCGAATCCGGCGCCGCCGCCGCGTTCCTCAAGCTCGCCGGCAAGGTCAAGGTCATCAAAGGCGGTTCCTGCGGCAAAGGCCTCTGGGTCCTCGGCTTCCGCAAAGACGCCAAAGCTCTGGCGAAGAAATTCGTCGACGTGCTCGAAAGCACGAAAGCGGACACGGTTGTGGTCAGCCACACCGGCATTTTCGATCTGCTGGTCAACACGCTGCCGGAAATGGGTCTCAAGCTCAAGGCGAAGGTGATGCATTCCTCCGAATATCTGGCGGGGATCAAGACCTCCAAAAAGATCGGCAATGTGTATTATCTCGAAAGCGATTTCCTGCGCAACTACAATGACGATTACGCGTTCCCGAAAACGGTCCTGAAAGCCAACGGCGCCAAGCTGAAGGCATTCGGCACCAACGACGAGGAATCCTACTCCTGCGCGGAAGGCGCGCTCGTGCTGGACAAGATCGAACCGGAACTGGTCGAAAAACTTGCCAGATACATCGAAGCGCGGGCCGACAATCCGGCCAAAGACGTGATCGCCGTTGCTTCACCGTACACCAAGATCCAGCTGAAAAAATATACTTCGCTGAACGTCAGGACCATCGAAGAACTGCTGGCGGCAGCCCGCTGACGGAGGTGGATCATGGCTCTGGTCACGATGAACGAAATGCTGGCGGCGGCGCGGCAGGAAAAACGCGCCATCGGTGCATTCAATGTGGCAAATTACGAAACCGCTCTCGCGGTCATGAAAGCCGCCGAGGCGGAAAAGTCTCCGGTAATCATTCAGGTTTACGACCGGCTGTTCCAGTCGGACAAGGCCGCGGATATCGCCGGAACGCTGCTCCGTCTGGCGCGGCGTTCGAATCAGGCGATCGCTCTGCATCTCGACCACGGATCCAGCCTGGATCACGTGGCCGTGGCGCTCCATGCGGGCTATACCTCGGTCATGTTCGACGGTTCCCGTTTGCCGTTCGCGGAAAATGCCGCCAAGACGAAACTGGCGGCGGAGCTCGCCCATGCGGCAGGCTGTTCCGCGGAGGGTGAGATCGGACATGTGGCGCAGGGCGATGAAACCGCTCTGACGGTCGTCTCCGAGGCGGTGGATTTCGCCAGACAGACAGGCGTGGATGCTCTCGCGGTTTCCATTGGAACGGCTCACGGCTATTACAAGGCCGCGCCGAAAATCGATGTGGAACGCTGCCGCGAGATCGCCGAAGCGCTGCCCGGTCTGCCGCTGGTGCTGCACGGCGGTTCCGGCACGCCGCTCGAAGATGTCCGCGCAGTCATCCGCAACGGCATCGCCAAAGTCAATATCGCCACCGAATACATGGATACTTACCTGAAAAGTTCCCGCGCGGAACTGGAAAAACTCAACGGCAAGTTCCTGCCGGTGGACAAGTATTACGATCCCGTGGTCGATGCCTGCACCGCGCATGCGGCCAGACTGATCCGGTTCTTCGCAGGAAAATAAGAAGGCTGTCGTTATGAAAATTCAGAAAGTCGCCGATTACCATGCCATGAGCGTGGCCGGTGCGGACATCATTTACCGGGCCGCGGCTCCGGTTTTGAAACAGGGCAAACCGTTCAATCTGGGCCTTGCCACCGGCAACACCATGATCGAACTGTACCAGCTCCTTGCCGACAAGTTCAATGCGGATAAAATCGATCTCTCCCGGCTTCAGACCTGGAACCTGGACGAATACGCTGCCGACGAACACCACGCGGTCAGCCACGATCATCCGTTGAGCTATTGGAAATATATGCACGAAAAACTGTTCAGCAAGTTCGATCCGGCCCGGAATTTCGCGGAAAGACAGGCGCATTTCCCGGATCCGTCCGACCCGTCGAAATTCGACCGGGAACTCGAGGCGGCGGGCGGACTCGATCTGCAGCTGCTCGGGATCGGTTTCAACGGTCATATCGCGTTCAACGAACCCGTGAAGGGATCGGAAATTTCCGTAGATGCCTACGGCAAACTGCCGACCCGGGTGCTCCCGCTGACGCAGGAAACGATCGACCAGAATACCAAAGTGACGGCCAACGGCGACAGTTCGCTGGTGCCGCGTTTTGCCGCCACCACCGGCATGAAGCCCATTCTGGCGGCGAAACAGGAACTGCTGCTGGCCTGTTTCGCCGAACAGGAAGCGCCGCTGACGAAAATGCTCAGCGACAAACGTGCCACGCCCGAACTGCCTGCATCGTATCTGCTGGATCATCCCGATTTCACGCTGATCTACACGGCCGATAAAATCAATCTGGACGGCGTGATATGAAAACGCTGATCCGGAACTGCAGGATCATCTCTCCGGGAATGGATCTCCCGGAGGGGAATATCCTGCTGGAAGACAGCCGCATCGCCGCCGTCGGAACCGGGACGTTCCCGGCGGACACGGTGATCGAAGGGCAGGGGCTGATTGCCGCGCCTGGATTCATCGACATCCATTCGCATGGGCGCTCGAACCATGATTTCTGTGACGGCACCGCGGAAGCCTTTGCCCGGATCGGACGGGACAAACTTCAGGACGGCGTGACCGGTTTTCTGGCCACCAGCCTGAGCGTTTCCGAAGACGATCTGCGCAATCTGTGCCGTCAGGCGGAATCCTATAAAAAGAATGTCACGGACGGCGCTTCCATGCTGGGGATCCATCTGGAAGGACCGTTTTTCACGCCTGCCTGCGCGGGCGCCCAGAATCCGGCTTTTCTGCAGCATCCCCGCATCGGGCTGGTGGAAGAGCTGAACGCAATTTCTCCGGTGAAGAAAGTTTCCTTTTCGCCCGAACTGCCGGGCGGCCTGGAATTTACCCGGCAACTGTGTGAACGCTCCATCATGCCGTCGGGCGGCCACAGCGAGGCCGATTATGCGTGTTTCGAAGCGGCTCGGCAGGCGGGGATGAAACATCTGACCCACTTCTGCAATGTGATGACCCCGGTGCATCATCTCCGTTTCGGCATGGTCGGCGGTGGTCTGATGGCCGACGATGTCTATGTGGAAATGATCTGCGACGGCGTGCATCTCTGCGATCAGATGATCCGGATGATCGCCAAACTCAAAGGTCCGGAACGGATGATGCTGATCACCGATTCCATGCGGGCCGCCGGTATGCCCGACGGAAATTATACGCTGGGCGGTCTGCCGGTGGTGGTAAAGGACGGCTGCGCCCGGCTGACCACCGGACAGGTAGCCGGCAGCACGCTGCGGTATTTCAACGGTTTCAAGCGGCTGGTGCGTCTGACCGGTCTGCCGCTGTCCGAAGCGGTGCGCTGCACCAGTCTGAACCAGGCGGAAAGTCTCGGTCTGGGAAAACGCGGCCGGATCGAAAAGGACTGGATCGCCGACATCGTTCTGCTGGACGGGGATCTGGATGTCCGGATGACTCTGGTCGACGGCATGATCCGCTGGAAAGCCCGTTAAAAAGCCCTTTAAGCGCCGTTTTCTGCCCGGAGGGGGAGTTCTCGCCGGGTCGGTATTTCGACGGCGCTGCAGGGCATTTCCCCCGTTTTAAAATAGGGGGAACCTTTCTCTTTGTCCGCCGGGACAAAATTTCCCGGAAAAAAATCTTTTTTCGGCATGATTTTTATTGACTTTCGCGCGCGATAGTGTATATTACACTTATTATTAAGTAATAACTAAATACGGGCGGGACTGTACCGTCCGTGGAATGGAGCAGCAACATGTCAGAAGAAATCAATTCTTCCGCGGAGAATGCCGAAACCTCTGCACCCGCACCCGCCGCACCGGCCGTCGAACCGGTCCAGGACGGGGGTTATACCGCAAGTCAGATCACCGTTCTGGAAGGGCTGGAAGCCGTCCGGAAACGTCCCAGCATGTATATCGGTGATACCGGGGAACGCGGACTGCACCATCTGGTGTATGAAGTCGTGGACAACAGTATCGACGAAGCACTGGCCGGTTATGCCGACAAGATCACGGTCACGATCCATCCGGACAACAGCATCACGGTCAAGGACGACGGCCGCGGCATTCCTGTGGACATGCATCCGGAAGAACACAAACCCGCCGTGGAAGTGGTGCTGACCGTGCTTCATGCCGGCGGCAAATTCGACCACAGCAACTATAAGGTGTCCGGCGGTCTGCACGGCGTCGGCGTGTCCTGCGTGAACGCACTGTCCGACTGGATGGAAGTGGAAGTCTGCCGCGGTGGTTTCGCCTATGCGATCAAATTCGAGCGCGGCAATACGGTCTCCCCGCTGGTGAAGCTGCATCCGACCACGGAACGCGGCACCACGGTGACTTTCAAGCCGGACGGCACGATCTTCTCGACCACGGTCTATCAGTGGAAAATCCTGGCGACCCGTTTGCGCGAACTGGCGTTCCTGAACCGCGGGATCCATATCACCCTGATCGACGAACGCGAACCCGAGCCGAAATCTGAATCGTTCCATTATGAAGGCGGGCTCACGGAATTCGTCAAATTCCTGAATGCGCACAACGTGGTGCTGCATGAACCTATCTACATGCACCGGGAAAAAGACGGCATCGACGTGGAAGTCGCCATGCAGTACAACGACGGTTTCTCGGAAACGATTTTCAGCTATACCAACAACATCAACACGATCGAAGGCGGCACGCACCTGACCGGTTTCCAGGCGGCCTTGACCTACACGATCAACGCGTATGCCAAATCCGCCAATCTGCTGAAAGGCGAAAAGAACAACGTCAGCAGCAACGACACCCGCGAAGGTCTCGCCGCGGTCATCAGCGTGAAAGTGCCCGAACCCCAGTTCGAAGGCCAGACCAAGACCAAGCTGGGCAACGGCGAAGTCCGCGGCATCGTGCAGTCGGTCGTCAATGACTGTCTCGGCACCTTCCTGGAAGAAAATCCGGCCGTGGCCATGCAGATCGTCAACAAGTCGATCGTGGCGGCCCGTGCTCGTGAAGCGGCCAAGAAAGCCCGTGAACTGGTTCAGCGCAAAGGCGCTCTGGACGGCCTTTCGCCGTTCCTCGGCAAACTGGCCGACTGTTCCGAAAAAGATCCTTCCCGCAGCGAACTCTACATCGTCGAGGGCGATTCCGCAGGCGGTTCCGCCAAACAGGGCCGCAACAGCGCCTTCCAGGCGATCATCCCGATCCGCGGCAAACTGATCAACGTGGAAAAGGCCCGCATCGACAAAGTTCTCGAAAACAAGGAAATCCAGTCGCTGATCACCGCGATCGGCTGCGGTTTCGGCAACAACGATTTCGATATTTCCGGTCTGCGCTATCACCGCATCGTGATCATGACAGATGCTGATGTGGACGGTTCGCACATCCGCACGCTGCTGCTGACATTCTTCTTCCGTGAACTCAAACCGCTGATCGAAACGGGTCATATTTTCATTGCGAAGCCGCCGCTCTACAAAGTGACTCGCAAGAAAAATGAATCGTATATCGACACCGACGAACAGCTGGACCGTTATCTGCTGCGCAACGGCTGCGAAGATATCGAAGTCCGCAATGCGGCTGACGGTTCGCTGGTGACGGCGGAAAAGATCGCCGAAGTCGCCGCGTTCGTGACCTCCGCCAATCAGATCGTTCAGGGCCTGCATCGGCACGGCATCGATCCCGATCAGTATTTCGCGCTGGAAAAGGACGGCAAGTTCCCGATCGCCAAGATCGCGGTCCGGAATCCGGACGGCACCATTTCGGAAAACTTCGTCTACACCCGCGAAGAGGAAGCCGCGTTCATCGCGGAAGCGGAAAAGAAGCTGCCCCCGATCGCCGAAGTTCTGGGCGAGACCGCGGAAGCAGCCGCTCCGGCTGATCCTGCCGCCGCACCCGCTCCGGAAGGAACGGAAGCCCCGGCTCCGGCGGAAAACGCCGCCCCGGAAGCCGCTCCTGCCGCGGAAGCCCCGGCCCGCACCGGTCTGCATCCGTCGATCGACCTGACCGAGATCTACGAAGCGAATTCCTGCGAGGATCTCTGCCGCAAACTGGTGGCCGCCTCGTACGATCCGAAAACGCTCTATCACGGCGAGACCGCCTTGTTCAATATCGTCGAAAACGATAACGAGACCCCGGTCAACACGCTGTCCGGCCTGTTCGAGGAAGTCAAGAAGAACGGACGGCAGGGACTGCGCATCCAGCGTTACAAAGGGCTGGGCGAAATGGACCCGCACCAGCTGTGGGAAACCACCATGGATCCGGAACGCCGGAAAATGATCCAGGTGACCATGGAAGACGCGATCGAAGCGGAACGGATGTTCACCCTGCTGATGGGCGACGACGTCGATCCGCGCCGCGAATATATCGAAAAACATGCGGCCGGCGTCAAAGACTTGGATATTTAACCTACGACACATTACATTATTTCAGGAGACAGAAAGATGGCAGAAAAGAAGACTACGCCGGCAACGGCATCGTCGGCCGTTGCGGATGCACGGGCGAAAAATCTGGGAATCGCATTGGGACAGATCGAAAAGGAATACGGCAAAGGCGCGATCATGCGTCTGGGTGACAATTCGGCGGTGGATGTGCCGGTGATCAGCACGGGCGCGCTTTCGCTGGATATCGCGCTGGGCATCATGGGACTGCCCCGCGGCCGGATCATCGAGATCTTCGGTCCGGAATCTTCCGGTAAGACCACGCTTTGTATGCACGTGATCGCCAACGCCCAGAAAGCCGGCGGCGTGGCTGCGTTCATCGACGCGGAACACGCGGACGATCCTTCCTATGCGAAGAAAATCGGCGTGAATATCGACAATCTGCTGATCGCCCAGCCGGACTGCGGGGAAGACGCATTGAACATCGTCAATAC
>JAZUCR010000808.1:0-2079 GCA_045639225.1 Victivallales bacterium | reverse complement strand
TGCACTTCTATTGTCTTTTTTTCGCGTTTTTCACGCTATTTCTAATCCCATGACTTATTTCTCTCGCCGATGGAAGATTATTTCCTGTCTGTCAAGTTTTTTTCGCTCCTTTCGCACAATTCATATTTAACATTTTATTGACGACAGTGTCTATATAATCAGGGAACCGGCTTACTTCATGAAGTTCTTCCTGAATGCTGAATATCTTGAAAAAGCCCAAAACGAAATAAGCTTTCACGTATTTTATGAATACCGGTTCATCATCGAGATTCTTAAACTGCAAAATGCAGTCAGCCCCTTCGCCGGATACAACTATCTCATACTTGCATGGGACGATTTTAACGGCTGCTTTCATTTCTTTTTCTACAGTGAAGACAAAGGTTCGATTACGGGGTTGTTTGGTTACCATGAGTTTTTCCTGCGTTAAAGCATTGAAAAAATCTCTTGCAAAACAATCCAAATCACATGTAAGATGATACTTCCTTACATTCTGGGTGCAGTCAGACGGCATACTCGGTTTCCTTTCTTGATTTTATGTTTATCCGGTCTTTTTTTGATAAAAAAAGACGTACCCCGTTTCCAAGACTCAGGAGGTACGCCAATACCCGAAAAGACCATGCAAACAGAGTACGCCGTATGACCGGCATCCTCCAAGCAGCTGATCTTTTCTCTGTACTTTGGCGTTTTCCTGAGTCTGATCCGCTTGAATAATGCGAATTGTTATTTCATCTGTATTTCAGTTGTCTGTTTTTCACCTTTCGTTGATGTCTGGCGAATAACATAACACTGAATACAGGAAAAATCAAGCCGCATCTCTGTTTGCATGGAATATTTTTCCGTAAAACAGCACCGGAAACAGCAGTTTCCTTGCCAATGTATTCGCAGAGATTTTGAGTTTTTGTCGCGCTTTTCGAAAAAAACTCAATTTTTTACGGCAAACGAATCGGATTTATGAAAATCACAAGTTAAAGTTTTGATTTTCATAAAAATTATCTTATTCGGCGAACAATTGCAGGAACGGGGGTTTTCCTTTTTCGGGATGGAGAAGTCCCTGACGAAGCTCGAACAAAGTGCCCAGCTTGACTTTTTCACCGGGCAGGAAATAGCCGTTTTTCAGAATGGCATTCACGCGGTAGCGGATCATGGCATCCAATGCCAGCGCCTGCATCATCCGATCAGTCTCCAGCATCTGCTGCTGGATCCGGGCCGAAGTTACAGGATAATGGCGCCAGAAATCCTGCTGCATCCGCACATCCCGACGGTCGAAATCCGAATAGGCGGCACCGAACAGGGAATGCAATTCCTGCTCGGTTTTGGTGATCCCGTAGTGCGGCGATCTTCTCGGATGGACTCCGGCAGTCGGAACCAGGCGGGGATTCCGGTTGCTGGTCACGATCACGTGCTGGATCTTTTTCCCGCCCATGACCTGATAATTGATCAGGACCGATGCCAGATTGCCGTTACCGGGGAGAAGTCCGTTTTCCCGGAAAAGTTTAACTGTGCGTTTCTGTATTTCTTCCAGATAATCGGCTCCGGCAGCACCATAGATTTTGGCATTGAATTGTTTGATCTGGGCCTGTGCTTTCGCCTGTGATTCAGCCACATGTTTGCCAATCGCTTCCAATTTTGCATCCAGTTCGGCTTCTTCTTTTGATTTGGCAACCGCCCGAACGGGCTTGGAGATCTTCTGCGTTCCCTTGTCCGATATCACATAAAAAAGACCGCCCGAGCCCAGCACCAGCAGGAACAGGATCAGCAGGATCCACATGGGCCAGGGATTCGATTCGGGTTGAACGGTCATCCGGACGTTGTTTCCTTTCGGCGTCTCCGGGACGTTTTTTTTCTCCAGAAGTTTCCGGAACTCCGCGGAGGAACGGACCGGATGTTTGCAGGATTCTCGGAAAGCGCGTCCGAGCGAAGCATCCATGCTGATAGTCATCGTCTGCGGAATGGAAGGATATTCTCCGACCGGCAGCCCGGTCAGGGCGCAATAAATCACTTTCCCGAGTGCATAAAAGTCGTCGCTGGCATCGGCGGGACCTTTGCCGGACATCAGTTTCGGGGACATGAATCCGGGCG
>JAZUCR010000807.1:0-2022 GCA_045639225.1 Victivallales bacterium | reverse complement strand
CTGCGTTCTGCTGCTTTCTCAGCTTTTCCGTCAGTTCGCTCAGTTCCTGAAGCTTCTGCTCCGGCGTCGTACTAACAGGTGCTTCCTTCACCGGCTCTGCAGGGCGGAACATAGGCTCTTCCTTCGGAAGCTGTTCGCTTTCGCTGCGCTTTTTGAACGT
This sequence comes from Victivallales bacterium, assembly GCA_045639225.1. Classification (GTDB taxonomy): domain Bacteria; phylum Verrucomicrobiota; class Lentisphaeria; order Victivallales; family UBA1829; genus SIG94. The sequence goes on along the minus strand of JAZUCR010000807.1, from coordinate 1,862 downwards.
ATCGATATCGAAGGAAATGGGCTCATCCAAATTCACCGAACGTCTGGGACGCTCCGGTTCTTTCGGCCATTCCATCTTCACTTCCTCCACAGATTTTTTCGGTCTGGAAAAGTCGTGGACAGTCCAGGAAAACTCTTCGTTGTGAACAGGCTTCTTATCAGTCATCTCGTTCCTCCGTGTATTGTTCGTTCTTTTCTGCGATTCAGGAAAGTTCCGACAATGAATCATTTTATTATATCACAACTGAATTGCAATGACCATGTTTTTCCGTACAAAAAAGAACCGCGGAGACCCTTTCTTCTCTGGATCTTCCGCGGTTCGGCCCGTTCTTGCGCCTAACGGCAGCAGTTGTTCTGACTGGACTTGTTTTCAGAACGATTTTCAGTCTTGTTGCTGGACTTATTGTTGGTCTTGTTTGTCTTGTTGTTGGTCTTGTTTGTTTCGTTGGTTTCGTAAGATTTCATGATTTCCTCCCTGTCCGGCAGATTTGCATCTGCCTGTTCACGATAGTAACGATTTGAAAGACTTTTGTCTTCGCTGACTATTGTGGCTTCGGTTCCGGAATTCATAAGCGGTAATTTTTAGAGGAACGACGGATTTTCATTCAGCAATTCACACAACTGCTTCGCCATCGTTTCGTAGCCCAACGTTGTGGGATGGAGTCCATCCACAAACCAGCGGGATGCTGCTTCCGGGGTATCCCCTTCTCTTTTCACGTTTTGATCCAGCAGCTGCTGTACATCCCACATCATCACCTGTACAGGGATATTTTCTTGCGCCGCCTCTGCGGCGCATTCCTTACACCAGTGTTCGATCCGCTGGCGCAGCTCCTTCAGCTTTCGATTCACCTCGGCATAATCGGTGCCGTCGCTCCAGCGGCGGCTTGCCAGCTGGGGAATGGTCAAAGGCGGTGCGGCAATAATGACCTTCACACCGCAGCATAATACCGCATTGGCCATGGCTCGAATGTTCTCCCAGGCACTGTCCGGTTCTCCGGCCGCACCCTCTAAGAAAATAAAGTCATTGGTCCCGCAGGAAAGGATCACTAAATCCGGCTTCCAGCGCAGAAGTCCGTATCCCATTCGGCTTCGGATCTCCGCCGTGGTCTGACCGCTGATCCCCGCATTGATCCAAAGGTCATCACGGCCGTCATTTTCAGTATTGTGCTGCTGTGTCCAGCGCTGCTCTGCGCGAGCCACCCAGGAATCCTCCAACCCATAAGGATAGCCTTCCACGATGCTATCGCCGATGCACAGTATGGTCTTTTGTTCGGTCATGGTATCACCTCGTTGATCCGGTTCTGCATTGGATGTGAATTTTCCGGAGATGTGAGCTTCCCGGCCTTTCTTCACCGAGATGTCCGAAATTTTTCCGACATTGCGTTATTTCACGATATCAAATCGGAAAAATCCATCCCTTTTCCTTTATTCTATCACAGTCATCCGTAGTTTTTCGTCTCATTTCCCAGAAAACTCCGCTTTACCGAGAAAGTCATCTTCCAATTTCGTCAAGAACTCCCAATTCAGGAAGCTCTATTTTCTCTTTTCTTCGCTTTTACACCTTCTCGGCTAAAAAATGCAGGCTGTTTTTCCGATTTGCTCATTGAAAACAATCGAATTTCGGAAAAATTCCCCTCGTCTCGATATCTTAATCTCGGATCCCCTTCCGGCAATCGCTTCGCTCTTTACCGAAGGTTTCGTCGCAATTGTTCATTCATTTCGTTCAACTCAGAATCGTCCAGAAAAAATTTTAAAAAATTTTATTTTTGTTGTTGACAATCGTCAAATCCTCTGGTATTATAATTCTTGTCCTTAAGACATATGCATCCTTAGCTCAGTTGGTAGAGCACCTGACTCTTAATC
>JAZUCR010000806.1:0-5896 GCA_045639225.1 Victivallales bacterium | reverse complement strand
GAATCCGGTCATATTCGGGGTGCCGACCGGCTGGTCCATGTGGATCCCGTCGGCTCCGGCTTTTTTGATGAGGACAATATCCCGGGCACTGCGGTGAACATTGCCAAGGGGCGGGATGGTCACATTATAGGTCCACGGGTTGACATAATAGCCGACCCAGATATGGTCACAGCATTCTTTCCATTTTTTCAGATTCCGGTAAGTTCCTGCGTTGGTCTCAGCATCCAGCCCCTTGGACATATCATCGTCGATCGGACAGAAATCGATAATGACATTATCCGGGAATTTCAATCCTTCCGGCGGTTTTTCCGTCTGTTCTTTCCGGTAGGCATAAGTCCAGACCCGGATGCCTGGAAAATCTTTTTTCACGGCTTCGGCCAGTTCTTTCACAAACAGGAAGACCGGGGCGCCGTTGGTTTTGTATTTTTTGACTGCCGCCTTGCAGTCCGCGCAGCAGCAGATCTCTCCAGGCAGATCCATCAGGGTGACCGAAAAAATATTCATGCCCGGGGTATTCCGGATGTGTTCATAAAAATTTTTCTTGAACTCTGTCCGCAACCCGGCATTGCTGAAGCAAAGCTGCCGGGCGACCCGTTTTCCATCCGGCATCATAGAGAAATATTCCGGATGATCCTTGAAATATCCCTTGTTTTTCAGCACTTTGATCCGGGATTTCCCAACAGCGGTGGGAATGTAAGACAGAATATTGTGATCAAGGGGCTGAGCGCACCGCACATCATTGACACCGATCCTGATCTTCAGTTTTTCTTTCATGCCCGGAAGCCTCATATGCCGGGTCTTCATGTTCATTCCGTTTCGATACAGGAAATAATGTCCTTCCGGATGATTGAAAAAATAATCCGCAGTCATATTGCGGCAGTCGAACGGATATTTTTTTCTGCGGCTGATTTCCGGCAAAGTGAAACTTTTCATATCCGGGATCCGTTTTCCGCCGCGCGCGTCATACCAGATATAACTGCAGTCGGTTTCCAGGAAGTCATGGACCGCATGGTGGATTCCGGATTCACCGCCACCGGAAAGATACAGCCGTTTTCCCTCGGTCCGGAGCAGAAACTCGCCGGGTGCCAGCTTCGGATCTTTTTCATTCAGCACGATCTGCCGATCCGTTTTTCCCGCTGTTTCCATCACCACCGGAAACTGGGCGCCCGATGCTTCTTCCAAGTGGATTTTCAGTTCGTGTGCCGCATATTTCAAATTATCCGATGCATTTGCAGGCAGGACGATTTGATACGTCGTTTTTCCCGCACTGGTCAGCTGCAGATCAGCATGCAATTCACACCCGGCGATAGTAACCAATGCCATTAACCCATTCATCACTGTTTTCAAACCATTCATGTTTCTGACCTCCTGTTTAAGCCGTTTTCAAGCACCTTGGCTCTTTCGCTGACAAGTTCCAGCCGAATTATTGCGAATCAAGTTCATTGGAAGATTTCCCTCATCCGGCTTGCGTCTGCAGCATTCCACAAATCGTTGCAGTCGCACGCCGTATGTTTCCAATAGGATCTGGTGGCTTTTGCTGCGCCGTTGAAATACACTGCATTCATAGTCCCTTTGTGCGCACCATAAATCCGTATATCCCAAAGTCTTGCCAGAGATGTTTTGTCTTTTACATCGCAGTTGTATTTATTGGTTACTTTTTCTCGTGAAGCAAAGTACTTCCAGTGGTCGGCAAAAACCAGAATCTTATCTGCATATCGTTTTATCTGAGTCATTTTATACACTGAAATTCCATTGTCACAGCCTTTGTCAGTTTTTAAATAATTCGTCGGAGGTCTTTGAAAACCGAAATTCATCGCATAACTCATTGTCGGAATTGTAAAATAGTTAGAAACACCATTTTTCGTGGAATCGCTTGGGCAGGCAAAAATTTTTTTATGATTCGCTTTGATTTGAGATGTGTCATGAATGTGATAGCCGTCCACCAGCAGCCGTTCATACCACCATGTTCCTAAATTGCTGCTTCCGTTATAAAACGAATAGAAATAATCTGCATTGTCATTAGCATACATGAACCAGAAATTATACAACTGCTTCTGATTGCTGAGACAGGAAATTGCTCGCGCCCGTTCCCGTGCACTGTTCAATGCCGGCAGCAGCATTCCCGCGAGAATTGCAATGATCGCTATCACCACAAGAAGCTCGATGAGTGTAAATCTTTTCTGCCAGTGACACAATCTCCTTTGCAGCCGGTCCATTGCAATTGAAACACTCTTTTCCATCCTGAATTCATGTTTCGTTTTCATTTTTCAACCTTTCTTTTGATTGATTATTGTTTTATTTCAGGTTCTGTTCAACGGGAATGTTTTCTTCGGCGACTTCGGCGGCGAAGGCGCAGAACTCCTGACGCGGTTCGCAGTTCCGGTTCCGGGCGTCGGAAATCATTTTTCTCATGGATTTCAGGAACGCCGTGAAATCGTAACGCAGATATTTGATCCTGCGGTTTTCCGGCGCCGAGAGGGTCGAAAGAAAACTCAACTGGGGAAATTTTTCCCTGGGAAGAAGATGGCGCGAAAAAATATCCCCGTCATAGAAATCCTTCATGACCAGCAGGGTGGGTTCCTTAAGTGCGGCCAGGTGTTCCGGAAGCGTCGGGTAAACGGCTTCACGATTTTCGATGGGGCGCGGCATTTCCAGAAAATGCGTTTTCAAACCCGAATCCGGCGGCGGATTGCGGTAAAAACCGATCTCGCGCCGTCCCCATTCCATGTGCAGACATTCGGGGTCGTACATCAGGACGAGATGTTTGATGCCATTGCCCGCGGCATAGCGGAAAATCGCGGCCGCTTCACTGGAACAGTCTGGCTTGATCTGCCATAGATGGAGTTTTTCCGCAATGCCGTCTTCAAAGTCGCCGAGAAAGACGATCGGGAACGGGAGTTTTCTGCATTGGTTCACCGCGGACTCCGTAAAGCCCAAAGCGTGAACGACGGCACAATCCAGGAAGCCGAGTTTTTCGAGCTTGCAGATTTCGGTTTTCAGTCTTTTCTCCAACTCTTTCCCCTTTCGGAATCCGGAAACGAGGCGGGTGAAGAAATCGAAAGAACCGTCTTCGGATGATTTTTCAATCAGATGCCAGACCGCCTGGCTCAGGAGAGTGTTCCGTTCATTGCCGCCCATGGAAAAATAGAGGATCTCCTTTGCGGACGCGGGATCGAGATGGGCTTTCACATAGATTTTGCGGCGGTTCTGGCGGACGATCAGATCTTCGGCTTCGAGCCGGTCGCAGGCGGCCAGGATCGTCGGCTGCGAAACCGCGTACCGTTCCGCGAGTTCCCGGGTGCTGGGCAGCGGGGCGTTCGGCGGAATCTTTTCCGTATAAATCGCCTTTGCGAGCATTTCCGCGACTTCCGCCGCTAGGTTCGGACGTCCGGCTGTTTTGGGTTTCGATACCATGTTTTCTCCTGAAATCTGAAAGAAACTGATAAAAATATATCCCATATTTTCCGGTTGTCAAGCGGTTTTCAGAAAAAAAACGAAAAAAAGCGGATGTCCGGATCTGCGCCAATGCCTGTCCAGCCTATCCGGCCTATTGTCCGCGAAAGGCCGGGTTCCACCAATTGCATCCGCCGTTCCGGCGAAAAAATTTTTCGTTTTTTTTGGTTCCGCGGCTTGACTTTTGAAAGCGCAATACTAAATTCCGTTTTCAGAAAGAAAATCCTCCCGGAATTTCAAAAAACACTTACCCATAAAGGCGGAACCCCATGAATAAAGTTACAGGTGTATTGTCGGCGCTTCTCGGAGCGGGTTTGATTGCATCCATCACGTTAAATGTCTGCTACTACCGGAAATTCCAAGCAGATAAACTGAATCAAATCAAGCGTGCGGCCGCCGTCAGAAAACCGAAAAATAAAACAAAAGAACAAACTAAGCCAGCAAAAGCTGAAGTGCGTCCTCTGATTGTGGAAAGAACGGGCCAATACGATTCGAATACGGCATTCATCGAATTCAATACCGACCCGGACGAACTGCGGAATATGACCAAAGAAAAAATCTCCGTTTATCCCGCCCTGCCGTTTCAAGTTTCTTTGGATCATTACAGTTATGTCAAAATCAAAGCGGACTTCCAGCCGGAGACGACCTATCGGTTCATCGTGCGTAAAGGGGTGGAAAACAGCGAGGGCCGCAAGCTGGAATACGATGCGGAATTCCAGATCCGCTTTTCAGCACGTCCGACCGAGCTGAAAGCATTGTCTTCGGGTCTGGTTTTTCCGCAGAAACGGACCAACCGGATCCTGCCGCTGGAAATCTGCAATCTGGACGAAATCAAGGTCCAGGTGCTCCATCTGTATGAAAACAATCTGCTGCGTTTTTCGATGGAACCGAGTTGGCATGGATTCATCAAGGCACTGGATTTCGGAAAAGTCATCGCCGAAAAAAGCATTCCGGTGAAAATTCCGCGCAACAAAGAGGTCAATTACGGTCTGGATCTGAACCGGCTGCTGCCGATGGACAAAACCGGTGCATACGGACTGGTCCTCTCTGCAGTGGAAAAGAAGGAACGCAAAAAAATCGTCCAGCTGGTTGTGACAGTGACCGATCTGGCACCGCAATGCGTGATCGACGAGAAGGGGCAGCGGGTATTTGCCGCGGTGCGGCGGCTGTCGGACGGAACGGCCTGCGCGGGAGCGCAAGTAACATTGATCAGCAGAAAATTTCAGGTGCTGGGCCAGGGCCGAACCGATGCTTCCGGCCTGGTGAGTCTGGATTACAGCAAAACCGCGGCGGCCAATGACAAAACCGATTTTCCGAATGCGCTGCTGGTCAAAGCCGGTGCGGATCTGGTTTTCCAGCAGGAGATTTTTTACAAAGGACATTCACTGGCGGAATTCGAATCGGCCGGCAAAAATCAGAACTCGACCGAACCGCGGGCGCTGGTCTATACCGAGCGCGGCGTCTATCGTCCGGGCGAAAAAATTTACGTTTCCATCTGGGTCCGGAATGCAGACCTGAAGGAGATGTCTTCCGTGCCGTGTCTGGTCACCATCCAGGATCCGAGCGGCAATGTGATCTATTCCCGGAAGACCAAAACCGGGACAGCGGGACTGATCCACACGGACTTCATTCTGCCGGAAGATGCTCCGGGCGGCAGCTACGACATCAGCTGCAGAGCAGCAGACGATTCCTCTTTCTGGGGTTCGGCAAACTTTCTGTCGGCGGATTTCGTGCCGGACCGGATCAAGGTCAGCCTGAAAGGACCGCAAAGTGAACTTTCCGCCGTGAACGAAGCGGCTGATTTCACCTTCTCCGCCGAATATTATTTCGGAGGGAAACTGGAAAAAGCGCCGTATCAGTTCACGGTGATCCCGAAGCCGGCGGCACCGCGTCCGGAATGGAAGGACTGGACAGTCGGCAGCAAGGAATTCACCCCCGGCAAAAAATTCTCCCGCAGCGGCAAACTGGCGGATCAGGGACAGAAGATCACCTATCCAGGCTTCATCGCGCTGGGCGGGAAAGCATATGCTCCGGTCGCGCTGAATGCGGCGGCGCAGGTCAGCGAACCCGGCGGCCGGGCCGTGACCGCCAACACCTCGCTGATTTATCATCCGACCCCGTATTATCTGGGTCTGCAGCAGGAGTCGGCAAACGATCAGGCCGTGATCAACTGGAAATTTTTCCATGCGGAAAAAGAATCGCTGGTCAAGCAGGAAAATCAGAAGATCGAACTCAAGCTGCTGCGTCATGAATGGAAATATATCCTGAAAAAAACCGGTCATAAACTGTCCCGGGAATGGGTCATGGAAAAAGTTCCCGCCGGCACGGATACGATCGAAACCGGCAAACTGCAGCAGGGCTCCTGGCAGAAAAAACTTCCCGGCGGCCGGTATGAACTCATCGCCGAATGCGGCGGCATGCGCACCACGCTGGAATTCTGGCA
>JAZUCR010000805.1:0-8933 GCA_045639225.1 Victivallales bacterium | reverse complement strand
AGGGACAGCCTCAGGGGCAGCCTCAGGGCGGCTATTCCCGTTTCCGTTCGCAGCAGCCGGGCACGGCGCCTTACGGCGGCCCGGTGCAGGGACAGCGTCCGCAGTACCGGCAGCCGGCCGGTGCTCCGCAGGCAGCACCTGAAGCACCTCAGATGCCGCAGGAAGATCCCCCGTATGAACCGGTCGAAGGAATCGACGACGATATTCCATTCTGATCAGAAGAACTGTTTATTACCATCAATCACAGGAGAATAAAAACATGGCTATGCAAAATAGAAAACGTCGTGCGAAACGGCGTATTGCCAAACCGAAAATCTGCAGACTTTGCGAAAACAAGATCAACTTCATTGATTTCAAAGACGCCGATCTGCTGAAGAAATTCCAGACTGAAAAAGGCCGGATCCTTCCGCGCAGAATCACGGGGACCTGCCTCAGACACCAGAAAATGCTCAGCACTGCCATTCAGCGTGCCCGCATCATCAGCATCGTTCTCTAACCCGTACTAAGGAAAGGCATCTATCATGGCTGCTACAATGAATCTGATCCTGCTGCAGGACGTGGAGGATCTTGGACTGGCCGGAGATTCCGTGCATGTCACCCCCGGCTTCGGAAGAAATTATCTGATTCCGCGCGGACTGGCCGCCCCGGCATCCGCCGTCGCGCTCCGTCAGCTGGAAGCGAAGAAAGCCGAAATCGAAGCGAAACGCAAAGCCGATCTGGAAGCTGCTCAGGCTCTGGCCGCAAAGATTTCCGAAATGACCGTGGAAATCCACATGCAGGCTTCCGATGACGGACATCTTTTCGGTTCCGTTACCGAACGTCTGGTCTGCGAAGCTTACGCGGCGAAAGGCATCAACATCGAATATCAGCGTGTCCGCATGGACAAACATATCCGTTCCCTCGGCGAATATACGCTGAACATCAAGCTGCATCAGGACGTTATTGCCGCCGGCAAAATCAACATTGTCCGTGCATAATCTGATCCGTAATGTCTGAAAATAATGACATGCAGCCGATTCCGGCAGGAGAGGAATATCCGTCCGCTCCGCCGGAAACGGAAAATTCAACGCGGAAAACTGCTCAAAGCGGTTCTTCCGCGCTTCCCGTCTTTGCCAGTCTGGCAACGGAACGGGCGGTAATTGCTGCCCTGATGACCGATCCGGCGTGCATCTCGACGGTCGGCACGGTTCTGGGCGGACTGACCACACAGAAGCCTGGCGCCCGGAAAAAACGTTCCAACGATCCCAACGAACTGAAACGCGACATGTTTCACAACATGGCGACGACGGTTTTTTACGATCTGAAATATGCGGCGATCTATGAAGCGATCCTGGAACTGAATTCCCGCGGTCAGGATGTGGACCTGCTGAGTCTGTCCAACTTCATGGAACAGGAAAAGCGGCTGGATTCGATCGGTGGACAGGATTTTCTGATCGAGACCATGTCGTCGATCGCCAGCACTGCCAATATCGAATCGTGGTGCGTAACCCTGCGCGATTATGCCATGCTCCGCGAAATGCTGCGGGCGTGTTCCAGCGCCGTGGATATGTGCAAAAATTCCCGCGGCGATGTCAAAGTGCTGCTGGACAATGTGGAATCCGAGATCTTCAAGGTCCGCAACCAGTTCGTCCAGCCGGAAATCAAACCGCTTTCCGATCTGCTGGAAAACACCATTCACGGATTCCTCCAGCTGATCGACGGACAGAAAGAACCCGGCATCCCGACCGATTTTCCGGACTTGGACCGTCTGATCGGCGGCGGATTGAAACCCGGCGAAATGTTTGTGCTGGCGGCACGGCCTTCCATCGGCAAGACCGCAATCGCCTTGAACATCGTCCGCAACATCATCAAGCGGGAAATCAAGGGCGTCCGCAAGAACGTGCTCTTTTTCAGTCTGGAAATGAGCGGGGAACAGGTATCACAGCGTCTGCTCTGCACGGAAGCGAAAGTTCCGCTTTCCTCCATTATGGACAAGACCGTGCAGCCGAAGGAGGTCCAGCGGCTGACCCAGGCGGTGACGCAGCTGAAGCAGGCACAGCTGCTGGTGGACGAAACCGCCGGTATTTCCGTATTCGAATTGCGGGCGAAAGCAAGAAAGATCAATGACCGGCAGAAGCTGGATCTGATCGTGATCGACTATCTGCAGCTGATGAAATCGGGCGAAGCGGGCAGCAATGAAAGCCGGCAGGTGGAAGTGGCCGCGATCTCGGGCGGGTTGAAGAAACTGGCGAAAGATCTGCAGGTTCCGGTGCTGGTGCTGGCGCAGCTTAACCGCGAGTCGGAAAAAGACCAGGGCAACGGCAAAGGCGATGTGCTGCCGAAACTGAGCCATCTGCGCGAATCCGGAGCCATTGAACAGGATGCGGACGTAGTGGTGTTCCTGCACCGCAAACGGGATGAATCGAAGGACGGGAATGCGGAAGCCAACCGGGTCGGCGTGGACGCCAAACTGATCGTTGAGAAAAACCGTAACGGAAAAACCGGCATTGTGAATCTGAAGTTTTTCCCGGCGCTGATGGAATTCCGCACTATAGACCACCGGTATTCGGATCTGGATCGCTCCCCCGATGAAAAACCTTGAGATTTTAACTGTAGGGATTTGATTTTTCAGAAAACCTGCTGTATAGTGCATTCAGCGAATAAATGGAAGGCTGACAATATGATTTTCAAATTCAAAGAAAAAATATACTCTCCGTGTCGGACTGTTGTCAGTCTGGTATTTTGCTGTCTGTTTTTTTCTCTGAATGCGGCTGATGAGATATCCAATGTGATTTTCCAGCAGAAATCGGATTATAAATTCGAGGAAGACATCCTTCGCGCCAATGTCCAGAGCCGCCAGGGCGGCGCCTACAGCGAACGGGTGGTCAATGATGATATCAAACGTCTGCACGCAATGGGGGTTTTCGCCGATGTGGTATCGGAGACCCGCACCCTTGCCGACGGCAAAAAAGAGATCATTTTCAAGCTCGTTCCCAAACCGGTCGTCACCGAGATAAAATTCGAGGGGAACAAAAAATACACGGACAAACGGCTGCGCGAAGAAATCAGCCTGGCGGCTAATGTGCCGCTGAATGATGCCGTTCTCCGGACAAGTATCGACTCCCTGCGAAAATTTTACCGGTCCAAAGGACTCAACGATGCGGTCATCGAACCGGTTTTTGAAAAAATTGACGAACGTCATATCCGGGTTCTGTTCAAAATCAAGGAAAATCTCCGGATCCGGGTCGGCAATGTGCTGTTCCGCACGGCGGACGGCAAGGACGTCAAAATCTACAAGCAGTCGGAACTGCGGGACGTAGTCGCCAACCGGCAGTCGTTTCTGAGCCATCCCTGGTTCGGGTGGATCTTTGACTATGGACTGCTCGACCGGGAGGAACTGAACCGGGATAAGATCCGGCTGCGGGAATTCTACTGGAAAAAAGGATATCTGGACTTCAGGGTCCTGGATATCCAGCTGACGGAAGATCCGAAGAATCCGGAGATCATGCATGTGGTCTACGTGGTGGAAGAAGGCGAGCCCTACAAGGTCGGCAAAGTTTCATTCCTCGGGACCAAGCGCTTCACCGAGGCGGAACTGCTGGCTCTGGCGCCGCTGAAAGCCGGACAGATGTTCTCCAGCGATGCCGAACGGGCTTCCCAGGACCTCGTCGACCATAAATACAGCCGTCTGGGCTATGCCGATTTCAATATCCGCGCCAGACATTACCCGAACTTCAAAACGCATAATGTCGATGTCCAGTTCGATGTGAAGGAAGGACCGCTCTACCGGATCAACGACATCTTCATTTCGGGCAACCGGTGGACCAAAGATCATGTGATCCGGCGTGAACTGCCGATCATGCCTGGCGATCCGGTGGACAAAAACATGGTCAAGCTCTCGCGCGACCGTCTGATGGGCATGGGGTATTTCAATTCGGTGGAAGCGGTTTCGATCCGTTCCGAAGAGGGTCCTGCCGACACGAAAGACATTGATATCAAAGTAGATGAGAAACGTTTCCTCGACGCCCGGATCGGCGCGACCTGGTCCGATACGGACAGCCTGGCGGGAATGATCGAATTGTCCCATAACAACATGGACATTCTGGATCCGAAGAATTACTTCACCGGCGGCGGACAGCGGATGCGTCTGCTGGCGGTAGCGGGTCTGGAACGCTACAATCTGGAACTTGACTTCACCGAGCCCTGGCTGTTCGGCATTCCGCTGCGGTGGGATGTGTCCGGCTATATCCGGAATGTCTGGTATGAAGACTGGCAGGAACGCCGGATCGGTGTCACGACCAGTCTGACCAAACGGATATTCGATGATTTCACCTCGGTATCCGCCGGTTATACATTCGAGCAGGTCAAAGTCCACGGCATGGATAAAAAGATGTCTCCGATCTTCCAGGATGCGGTAGGCAGTGACTGGGTCGGCCGGGTGCACTTGACCCTGACGCGGGATACCCGGAACAGCGCGATGAATCCGACCAAAGGCTACAGCATCAGCGGTCTGGCTGCGGTGACCTCGCAGATCTTCGGAGCCTCGAACAATTATGCCCGACTGGAATTGACCGGAACTTATCATTATCCGTTCTTCCGCGACTGGTTTGTCTTCAGCATCGGCGGCAAAGTCGGTTTCCTCACTTCGCTGGATTCGAGCAAGCAGGTTCCGCTGTATGAACGTTACTTCCTCGGCGGCGGCGATTCCGTGCGCGGATTCCCCTACCGCTCCATCGGACCGGAAGATTACAACAAAGACAATTACGGCGGCCAGTCCATGTATATCCTGACCACGGAACTTTCGCACCCGATCTACAGCATTGTCCGCGGCGCCTTTTTTGCCGATATCGGCGATGCGGGACCGGACCGGTTCAAATTCTCTACGATCAATGTCGGCGTCGGCTACGGACTGCGGATCAAGCTGCCGACCATTGCAGCACCGCTGCGCCTGGACCTGGCCTTCCCTGTGGTCAACAATCAGGACGGCGTCAGCAACAGTCTGCGTTTCCACTTCAATATCGGCGCCTCCTTCGGGCCGCGCTGATCCGTCTTGCCGGCTGATATGACATCCGGCTGGAAACATCTCGGAACATAACCAAAAATTTTTGATTCCGCTATTGAAAAAAACGGGGTTTTGTAGTATTGTACCCGAACGGAATTACAGCTTCACTTACTAACCATAATTCCTAAACAGGAGGAAAAAAATGAGTGTACCGTTCAAAGTGGATCTGAAAGGCAAAACCGCAGTCGTGACCGGCGGCGGCGGGATTCTGTGCAGCTGCATGGCCGAAACCCTCGCGGCCTGCGGCGCCAAAGTTGCGATCCTCGACCTGAAACTGGATGCCGCGCAGAAAGTTGCGGACAAAATCAACGCCGCAGGCGGGACCGCGATCGGTCTTTCCGCCAACGTGCTGGAAAAAGAAAGCCTGATGGCTGCCCATGAACAGGTGAAAGCGCAGCTCGGTCCGTGCGACATTCTGATCAACGGAGCCGGCGGCAACCATCCGAAGGGCACCACCTCGAAAGAATTTCTGGAAAAAGCCGACGCGCAGGGCCCGACCGAAGGAAAAGTTTCCTTCTTCGATCTGGATCCGGCCGGCATCTCCTTCGTGTTCAATCTGAACTTCATCGGCACGCTGCTGCCGACTCAGGTGTTCTCCCGCGACATGGCACTGGCCGGCAAAGGCATCATCATCAACATTTCGTCGATGAATGCGTTCCGTCCGCTGACCAAGATTCCGGCCTACAGCGGAGCGAAAGCCGCGATCAGCAACTTCACGCAGTGGCTGGCCACCCACCTCTCGAAAGTCGGGATCCGGGTCAACGCGATCGCCCCGGGATTCTTCCTGACGAACCAGAACCGCACCCTGCTGACCAATCCGGACGGCTCGCTGACGGCCCGCGGCAACACCATTCTGACGCACACCCCGATGGGACGTTTCGGAACTCCGGACGATCTCTCCGGCACCCTGCTCTGGCTGGTGGATGACGGTGCTTCCGGCTTCGTGAACGGAACGGTCATTCCGGTTGACGGCGGTTTTGCGGCATTCTCCGGAGTGTAATCCGCAGTCATGAGCTTCATCGCCCTGATCGACTACGGCATGGGAAACCTGATGAGCGTTTCCCATGCTCTGGGATATGTCGGCGGGAAAGTCCGGCTGGTCCGGAAACCGGACGAGGCCGAAGGAGCCGACGGGCTGGTTTTACCCGGAGTCGGCGCTTTCGGCGATGGCATGCGGCATCTGGATTCCGCCGGATGGAGTGATTATCTCCGGCGGAAAGCGCCCTCCGGCATCCCGTTTCTGGGGATTTGTCTGGGGATGCAGATGCTGCTGGATTCCAGCGAGGAATCACCCGGAGTATCCGGACTGGGGATCATACCGGGACAGGTATTGCGGTTCCCGGATGCCGGATTGAAAGTTCCCCAGATCGGCTGGAATTCCATTGTTCCGGCTGAAAACATCCCCTGTTTCAAAGGGATCAAAAAGGATGCCTTCTTCTATTTTGTGCATTCTTATTATGTCCGCCCGGCAGATCCGGGGGACAGCGCCGCGGTCTGCCATTACATGATCGATTTCACGGCGGCAGTGCGGCGCGGCAATATTTTTGCGGTGCAATTCCATCCGGAAAAAAGTCAGGACTGCGGTCTGACGGTTTTGCGGAATTTTGTTGAATTATGCGGAAAAGAGAAAGGTGCGTCATGCTGATTTTTCCGGCGATAGATATGAGAAACGGTCATTGTGTAAGACTGTTTCGCGGCGATTACAATCAGGAAACGGTTTACGGCGATTCCCCTGCGGCACAGGCTGCGGTCTGGGAAAAAGAAGGCGCACCGCTGATCCATCTGGTCGACTTGGACGGAGCCAAAGCCGGCGCGCCGGTCAATGTGGAATCGATCCGGAAAATCTGTGAAACGGTTTCGATCCCGTGCGAACTGGGCGGCGGCATTCGGAGTGAAAAAGACGCCGAAATGGTTTTCGGGCTGGGTATTTCCCGGGTGTTCCTGGGGACCGCGGCTTGTGAAAACCAGGAACTGATCCGCAGTTTTCTCCGGAATTTCGGTCCGGAAAAAGTAGTGGTCGGGATCGATGCACGCGATGGTCTGGTCGCACTGCGCGGCTGGCTGGAGACCAGTGCAGTCAAAGCGCTGGATCTGGCGGTCCGAATGGTCGATCTGGGCGTGCGCCGCATCATTTTCACCGATATCGCCACGGACGGCGCGTTTACCGGTCCCAGCATCGGACCGACTTCGAAACTCTGTCAGGCGGTCCCGCACTGCCGGATCATTGCCTCAGGCGGAGTCTCTTCGGATGCCGATGCCGGAAAACTGGCGGCTTTGAAACAAGACAATCTCGAAGGCGTCATCGTCGGCAAGGCGTTATACGACGGACGCGTGACCTATCAGGCGCTGGTGGCTGCCGCGGGAGGGAAATAATGCTTTTCCCGACGCCTTTCAGCGAAGATTCCTACGATACCCCGGATGATTTTCCAAGGAGTGTGTGGGATTATTTGCTGCTGGGATCCCGTTATTCGTTTTATCTGCGCAATTTTGCCGTTTTCGCCAAAGTGGGCAGTCTGGCCAAAGCGGGCATCCTGACAGCGGAGCTGCAGGCGAATTATTCGGTGAAAAACGTCCGGATCGCGGAAAGCTGCGGCGGCAAAGTGCATCTGCGCGGACTGCATTATCTGGATTCGTTTTCCGAGCCGGCGGTGATCATCAGCAACCACATGAGTCTGCTGGAAACCGCCGTTATGCATGCGTTCGTGCGTCCGAGACGTGATTTCTGCTTCGTGATCAAGCGTTCGCTGCTGGATGTGCCGTATTTTGGCCACATCATGCGTTTTCTGCGCTGCATTCCGGTGGACCGGGTCAATCCGCGGGATGATTTCAAAGCGGTGCTGGAAGAAGGGACCAAACGGCTGCAAGAAGGAAAAAGCGTGATCATCTTCCCGCAGTCGACCCGGTCAGCCGTCTTTGATCCGGCGCAGTTCAATACGATCGGGATCAAGCTGGCCAAACATGCCGGAGTGCCGGTGATCCCGCTGGCGCTGCGGACGGATTTCCTGTCCAACGGCAGGCTGGTCAAAGATCTGGGACCGATCCGGCGGGATCTGCCGATCTGGTTCGAATTCGCCCCGCCGATCAGCCGGATCCAGGGTTCCGGCAAAGACGAACACGCCGAGATCGTCCGTTTTATCCAGGAAAAAGTGAAAAGCTGGGGCGGTCAGGTCAAGGAGGGAATATGAGCGGAACAGAAAGACGGATCCACGTGGAACTGGGAGACCGTTCCTATCCGATCCTCGTGGGGGAAAATGCTTCGCCGGAACATCTTTTTTCATTTCTCAGAGCCAAAAAAGTTCTGCTCGTGGCGGATACCCATACAGCGGAACTTTACGGTGAGAAATATCTGGAAGCCCTGAAACAGGCCCCGGCGGAGGTGACCTTGTCGGTCTTCGAGGCGGGAGAACAGTCCAAAAATCTGGGCACCATCGAAAAGATCTGCCGGGATGCGGTGAAAGCCGGGCTGGACCGCACTTCGGTTTTTGCCGCGCTGGGCGGCGGCGTCTGCGGCGACATGACCGGTCTGGCGGCGGCGCTGTATATGCGCGGCACCCGGTTTGTCCAGATCCCGACGACCCTGCTGGCTATGGTGGATTCTTCGGTCGGCGGTAAAACCGGCGTCGACCTGCCGGAAGGCAAAAATCTGATCGGCGCATTTTTCCAGCCGCAGGCGGTGCTGATCGATCCGCTGCTCCTGCATTCATTGCCGCCTAAACAGCTTTCCAACGGCTTTGCGGAAATGGTCAAGACGGCCATGATCCTGGACGGAGCCCTGTTCGAACAGCTGGAATTTGCGGCGGAACGGCTTTACACGCTTTCGGATGCGGCCGCAATCACCGAAGCGGTCGCCCGCTGCTGTGAACTGAAAGCCGAAGTGGTGGCATCCGATGAG
>JAZUCR010000804.1:0-1555 GCA_045639225.1 Victivallales bacterium | reverse complement strand
GCGCTGCGATCCGGACCGCAGCCGCGGCGCTGCTCGCGGACGGCGTAACGCATATGATCATTCTGGACGCGGACGGACAGCACGATCCGGCCGATCTGCCGAAGTTCATCGCCGCCATCGAACACGATCCCGATTCGATCGTGATCGGCTGCCGGGATTTCGACCATGCGGCAAACGTGCCGGAGTCGAGCCGGTTCGGACGGAAATTCTCCAACTTCTGGTGCAAGCTCGAAACCGGGGTCACCTGTCAGGATACGCAAAGCGGTTACCGGGCCTATCCGCTGCGGGCATTCCGCGAGCTGAAATTCTTCTGCAGCCGCTACAACTTCGAAACGGAAGTCCTGGTCAAACTGCTGTGGAGCGGGTTTCATCTGGCCGAATTGCCGATCGGTGTCTCTTACGAAAAACGCATCACGCATTTCAAAGCGTTCAAGGACAATTTTCTGCTGTCCGTGCTCCATACCTTGCTGATAACGCGGCGGCTGCTGCCGATCCCCTGTAAAAAACTGGTCAAACAGAAGAAAATGAATTACGGGAAACTGCTGCGGCATCCGGTCAAATTCATCAAGTTCCTGCTGGCGGAGAATGCCGATCCGGCCGGTCTGGCAGCCTCGGCGGCGGTCGGGACTTTTCTGGCGGTCCTGCCGCTGGTCGGCGTTCACATGGCGGTCATCCTTTACTGCTGCGTCCGGTTGAAACTCAATAAAGTGATGGCGCTGGCGATCCAGAATCTCTTCATGCCGCCCCTGTCGCCGTTTCTCTGCATCGAACTCGGCTATTTCCTGCGGCACGGTCACTGGTGGACCGAGTTCACCTTGCAGACCTGTCTGGCGGAAATGCATCACCGTCTGCTGGAATGGCTGCTGGGCAGTCTGATCCTCGCGCCGGCATTTGCCGCCATCGCATGGTTCACGGTCTATTTCATGGCCGTCATCATCCAGCGGAAAAGATCCTGACGGTGTGCGAAGATACGCGGCGGGTCAATGACTCCGTTCGCGGTTTCAAGGCTGACTATCTACCCCAGATCCGCTGATGCAATACTTTTTTTGCCCCTTTGTTTATCATTTCACAAATCCACACTTGAAAAAAAGATAATGTGATGATATATTTATATTTTGTCAAATAAAACGGCGGAATTCCGCCGATGCATGGAGAATAAGTGAAGGAGTATCGCGATGCCGTCGAACGAATGGCTGACAATTACGGTCGGAGCTGTTCTGGTCAATAATATTGTACTTTCGAGAATAATGGGGATATGTCCGTTTCTGGGAGTATCCAAGAAAATCAAGACGGCGCTCGGGATGGGCGGCGCCGTGATATTCGTCATGGGATTGGCCTCGCTGGCGACCTCGTGTCTTTATCACGGACTGCTTTCCGTGAAACTGAATTTCCAGATCGGTTCTTTGAAAGTCGAGAATCTGGACTTGTCGTTCACGCGGATCCTGGTGTTCATCGTGGTGATCGCTGCACTGGTGCAGATGGTGGAGATCCTGCTGCAGAAATTCAGTCCGGCGCTGTATGGTGCGCTGGGGATCTATCTGCCGCTGATCACCAC
>JAZUCR010000803.1:0-2121 GCA_045639225.1 Victivallales bacterium | reverse complement strand
CCGCCATGATTCTCATCATTGAATGCGTATGTAACTCCTTTATCAGTAACGGTTCTGTATCTTGCCTTGGACGTTACGAGTTTGCGGGCAGGACAAGTCAGCACCGTGCCGTTTTTGAACAGTTTCGCCCAGTTCGCCGTGCTCCATTCCTTAGCCCAGGAATTGCTGGAATAATTGGTCTTGAATCCGAGATAGGGGGAAAGCAGATAAGCCCAGAACCCCAGATCCCACTCGCCTTGAGTTCCCTTGACGGCGATGTAATCGTAGTAATCGTCCGCATAGTGAGACGCCGCGCTGGCGATCGATTTCAAGTTCCCGGTGCATTTGACTGCCCTTGCCTGGGCGCGCGCCGCATTCAATGCCGGCAGCAGCATGCCCGCCAGGATCGCGATGATCGCGATCACGATAAGGAGCTCTATCAAGGTAAAACGGCAGTGTCCGTCTGACTGCGGGCCGGATTTGCATTGCTGGTTCAGGAAAATCATGATTATCTGGTCTCCTTTTTCTCAGTTTATAGATATATCCAGTAATAGTAGCATCGAAGACCTAAATATTCAAATGGTTTATGAAAAATTCTTCAGAGAAAAAGTCGTTTTTCCGAAGAATTTGCTCCGTATGGCGGTCCCCGCATCTGCGCTTGAAAGTTTGCCTTTGAAACTGTATATTACTGCCGTCAGGGAAGATTATGGAAAGTGAATGGACCATGTCAGGGAGTTTCAGAGCTGTTTTCGGATTGCTGGTTTTGAGTGTGATCTCGAACGTACTCGCGGAAACGGCGAAGAGCGATGCCTTGCGCGAAAAAGCCGCCGCAGGCGATGCAGAATCCGCTTTTTACCTCGGCAATGAATATTTTTACGGGGAAAACCGCGCGCCGAATCTTACCCTGGCGGCGTATTGGTATAAAAAGGCGGCGGAAAAAGGGCTCCCGGAAGCGCAGTATAATTACGGCAGCTGTCTCGAATCCGGCCGCGGAGTGGACAGAAATCTCTCCGAGGCTTTTGCCTGGTACAAAAAAGCGGCGGATCAGGATTTCAGTCCCGCTGCCTACCGGGTTGCCTTGCTGTATATTTCCGGCGTACCTGGGAAAAACGGGAAAATCATGCTGACTCCGGATCCGAAGACCGCTGTGGAGATTCTGGAAAAACTGGTCCGGAAGCAATTCGAACCTGCCGAAATCGAGCTGGCTGCCATGAAAATGGGCAAAAGCCGTTCCCGAGAAGATCAGGCCGAGGCATTCGTTCTGCTGAAACGGGTCACGTCAAGGAAGAATTGTCAGCCGAAAGCCCTCCGCATGCTTGCCGACTGTTATTTTTCCGGACTGGGTTGTCCGCCGGACCGCACCAAAGCTGTGGAACTGCTGAAGCAGGCGGCCGAAAAAGGTGAGCCGGAAGCTCTGGCAAAACTCGGGTTTCTGTATGAATACGGACATGGTGTAAAAGCCGATCCGGCCACGGCCAATCGGTATTACCGCAAAGCGGCCGAGGCCGGGCATCCGATGGCGCAGTTCAAATATGCTGAAGCGCAGGCGGAAGGAGCTTTTCCCGGCAAAAATTTCAACGATGCTCTGCCCTGGTACCGCAAATCCGCCGCCGGCGGCTGTCCGCAGGCGCTTTTCAAGCTCGGGGTGTTTTATTATGACGGCCTCGGCATGAAGAAAGATCTGAAACAGGCCGCGAGATTTTTTTTCCAGGCGTCGAGGCTCGGCTACGTTCGGGCCCAGTATAATCTGGCCTGTCTGTTCGAGATCGGCGCGGTCAGCGGCAAACCCGACCCGGAAGCGGCGTTTTACTGGTTCCTCCAGGCCGCCAGGGGAGGGGATGTTACGGCTCAGCGGCGCACCGGCGAATGTTACCTCAACGGAACCGGGGTCGAACGCAGTATCTCCAATGCGGAACTCTGGCTGGAACAGGCCGCCCGGAACGGCGATTTCGCCGCCCGGGAACATTTGATTGCAATTCAGCGATCCCGGATGGGATCTTTTTAGTAAAACTTTTTTCGAAAGGAAGAAATCATGATCAGAATCATCATCACCGGCGCGGCGGGCCGCATGGGCAGACACCTCGTCGCCAACATTGCAGCCTCCGATGACCTGCAGCTTACAGGCGCCACCGAATATCCGGG
>JAZUCR010000802.1:0-2716 GCA_045639225.1 Victivallales bacterium | reverse complement strand
GGATGATCGTGAACGTCAGGACATCATCCCGGTCGTCCAGAATGACCTGGATCTGATGCGGGGCGTTGTCGGTGTAGGAATATTTGACCACATTGGTGATCAGCTCTTCATAAATGAGATCGAGCTGATACGCCTTGCGGGGCGGCAGCGAACAATCTTCGGCGAACTTTTCCAGCTGCCGGGCGCCTTCCGCCGCCGAATCGAACGTGTTGGCCGCAGTAAATTCCAGATGGCCGGACATAGGGCAAACCGGCCTCAGGCGCCGATTTCTTCGAGCGCCTTGGCAAAATCGCTGACGATCGGCATGACGGTTGAAAATCCGGCCGTTTCCAGTGCTTCCTGAACCACGGGCTGCGGATTGTAAAGCACTACTTTGAGATTTTTGGCGCGCAGGTTCTTGGCGGCGCTGAGCAGCATTCTCATACCCAGCGAGGCAATAAAACTGACCTCGGTTATATCGACGATCGCGGATTGCGGCTTGCTGCAGATCACCGAAGTGAATTCCAGTTCCACGGCCTTGACGCCGTCAATGTCCATCCGTCCGGAAAGTGCCACATGCGTATAACCTGCATCGGTCTGAATGATCTTAAGTGCCATAAGAAATACCTCCGTTTATTTTCAATCATATATAATTTACTGCCGGTTTCACTAATTTGCAAGTTTTTTCCGAAAAAAAGACCGAATCAGACGCAGACCCCGCGCAGGATAAAAAAAACTGTGCCTACAGGAAAAGCAGTTGAAAAAAAACTGAAGAATGCTACAGTAACAGATGTTCGGAACTACTGCGGCCAGATCAACGGCATGGCATGCATTGTGCGGCCGCGCAGAGTCCGGCAGAAAAGCTCCACTCGGGAATCTTCCCGGACAACAGAGAGGCAGGCAGGATGAAAAAGAGACTTTACGTGATTTGCAATTCGCATCTGGATCCGGTTTGGATATGGAACCGCAGCAGCGGCCGCAGCGCCTGGCTCAACACCATGCATTCGGTCATCCGGATCATGCAGGAGTGTCCGGATCTGAAATTTACCTGCTCTTCTGCAGCCCTTTACCGCTGGGTCGAGGATACCGATCCGGCATTGTTCCGGAAAATCGCGGCGCTGGTGGAACAGAACCGCTGGGAAATCACCGGAGGCTGGGAAGTGCAGTCCGATGTGATCATTACCCGGACCGAACCGCTGATCCGCCAGGCGCTGCTGGGCAAAGATTATTTCCGGCGGAAATTCGGGCTGGAGATAACGACTGCATACTGTGTGGATTCCTTCGGACACAGTGCAGGTCTGCCGAAAATTCTGCATGAAACCGGATTCACACATTATGTTTTTTTACGGAGCCAGGAACTGCCCCTGCTGTTCGATTGGAAAGCGGACGACGGCTCCCGGGTGACTGCGCTGAAGATTCTGAAATCCTACGGCACGGGTTTCACCAGCAGAACCTGGTTCGAGGAGTTTCTTCAGGCGCATATCGACAGTCCGTTGGAACATCAGGCCCTGTTTTTCGGCGTAGGCGATCATGGCGGAGGTATTTCCCGGACTCAGCTGGAATGGCTGCGGGCAGCACAGGAGAAATACGATATCGTCTTTTCCACCCTGCGTGAATATTTCCAGATCGTGAAGGATCTGCCGCGGCCGGAAATTTCAGGAGAACTGGGACCGGTTTTCCGGGGTTGTTACTCGGCCTGCCATGAAGTCAAACGGAAGATTGCCCGTGCTTCGCGAAGACTGCTCACCGCGGAAAAACTCGGTGTTCCAGCCGTCGAACTGCAGGACGCCTGGCGCGAACTGCTGTTCCACCATTTCCACGATATCCTGCCGGGCACGTCGATCCAGGAAGCGTTCGAACGCGATATTTTCCCCGGTCTCGGCAGTGTGGAATCCACGGCCGACCGGCTGATCGACCGCGAACTGCACCGCCGGAGCGCAGGAATGGATACGCTGTTCATGAAAGAGGGCGGTTTGCTCTGCTGGAATCCCCATCTCTGCCCGCACCGCTCGATTCTGTCACAGATCGGATTTGCCGATCCCAATATGACAGGGAAGGTATTCAATGCTCTCCGGGATGAAAACGGCCGGGAATATCCGTTGCAGCTGCTCATGGCCGGTTCGACTTTCGGTCCGTCCGGATGCGCCTGGGGCAGACTGACCGCAGTAGTCGACCTGCCGCCTTTCGGCTTCCGGTCCCTGGCGTATGTCCGCACGGACCGGCAGTTCCCGGATCAGGGATTCGACCGCCAGAAAAAACTTCTGGATCAGCTGTCTTTCGAAGTCTTTTCTGACAATACCCGGACCTGGGGATTCGGGCTGGAAAAATTCAGTTCGAAACTGGGACATGCGGAAAAAGTTTCGGTAACGGAATATCAGGACGGCCCGGTCTGCAGTATTCTGCGCTCGGTATGGAAATACCGTGCATCGGAAATCACGCTGGATCTGATCCGTTATTCCGGCATAGAGGAAACCGGCGTGCGGATCCGGCTGGACTGGCATGAAACGGAATGCGCGCTGAAACTGGTCTGGCGGCACGGATTGACCGCAACGGATTTCATAACCGGCAGTGCGGCATCTGCCGTAAAGAGACTGGATGGTTCAGCCGGGCGGCCGGGAACCGTCTGCCCCGAAAGCGGGGAAGTTTCCATGGTCGATTGGTGTGCCGCCCTGTCCGGGAGTGAATGCCGGGCATTTTTCGCTCCGGATCTGCATTCCTGCGACCATGCGGAAAATGC
>JAZUCR010000801.1:0-6299 GCA_045639225.1 Victivallales bacterium | reverse complement strand
GGTGCGACCGCTGTCAGGAATTCCGGAAAAAACACCCTTGCGCGGATGACACGGAAATAATCTGGAAAGTAATCGGCGAAATCGCGCAGGACATCAAGAAAAAATATCCGGAACGCTATATCAGCACCCTGGTCTATCCGCCGAAGAAATCGATTCCGCATCTGGTCCGGAATACCGGAAATATCCGGGTGCGGATCTGTCTGAATGGAGCGCGTTCAATGATTTTCCCGGACCAGCTGGATTATGATCTGAAACTGCTGAAGAGCTGGGGCGCTTTTCTGGGGCCGAAGAACATTCCGCTGTGGGTATATCAGTGCACGGCGGATTTCGGACGTTTTCTGCCGGGGATACCGGATCTTTATCCGCATCTTACCGCACAGTATATCCGGAAAATGAAACCGTATTGCGCCGGGATGTTCTGCGAAAATCATCAGCAGACGCATACATTCCGGAATATGGATGTCTATATTTTTATGCGTCTTATGTGGGATCCCGACCGGGATGTAAATCGGGAACTGGCGGAGTATTTCCGCTTGTACTACGGTCCGGCGGCAGGTCCGGCGCAGAAACTTTTCACCCTCTTTGAGAAGAATTGGGTGGAAATCGACCGGATGGTCTGCACTGATCCGTCGGGTCAGTCCAGCCGAATCGGTCTGGTACGGGCCAACAGGGATCAATATCAGAAACTGGTCTGGAGCAAAGTTTATACCGAAGAGGAAATGAATAACATAGAAGGCATGCTGCAGCAGATGATGAATCTGGCTCCGGCTGGTTCAATTTATGCACGGCGGGTGGATTTGCTTCAGAAATATCTGATCCGGGTGATGAAATCCGAACGTGTCGAAGTCATGGGCAAAGAGGAAAGCCGCCGGAAACTCAAGCTGCTGGTTCCACTGTCCGCATCCGCTGGATTTCCTGCCGATCCGGAGTGGAGCAAGGCGCCGGAATACCGGCTGATTTCCGCGGAACGTTTCACCTCCGTAATCCCGGAACCGGGTTCCTTCCGGATGCTGGCTTCCCATGACAGACTGTTTATCCGGGCCGATTTGAAAGAGCCGCGGATCGGCGAGAGCAAAACCGATCCTCAACGCCGTGCCGGAAATCCGGATATCTGGCGGGACAACTGCATCGAACTGTTTTTCTATGCGGAAAAGAGCAGAAAATTCTGGCAGATCATCATCAATGACAACTTTGTCTGGAGTTCGCAGACCCGCGGACGGGTGCTGCCACGCTGGGAACAGATCAAGGGATTGCAGGTGACCGGCCGACGGACCGCTGACGGCTGGATTGCTGATATTTCCATTCCGGTCCGGGCTCTGCAGACCGATCGGACCGATCTGCGATTCAATTTCACGCGGGAACGCAATATCAAAGGAATGAAAGCCGAATTTTCCACCTGGTCTCCGCTGGCCATGCTGGGCAACTGGCAAGGCGTGGACAATTATGCGACTGTGACGTTCCTTCCTCTATTTTCCCGGGATGGGGCGCGAGAGCCATAGAGCCGCACCGCCCAGAGCAATGGTCAGCGCCTGAAATTGCACGACCGAGGGGAATTTCCGGAACAGCAACAGTCCGGACAGTCCCAGAATGAGCAGTGCGGCAAGCCAGAGCACATAACGCGTCTTGCGGGTAAGTCGGCCGAGGATCAGATACAGAACGATCAGAATGGTGGACAGCGGCAGCAGGATCATCGCCGGCCCTTCGCCGGCCTCGATCCATGCTTTCCACCAGCAGCAGAATCCATCCCGCGACAAAGTCCCGCGGAACAACGGCAGTATCTTCAAGTCTTCCAGACACGGCACAGAACCGAAAATCAGAACCAGCGCGGTCATCAGTTTGACCGGACCCCGGTAAACCGGATATTCCTTTTTCTCCTGCTGTGCTCCGGCACAGAGTTTTTCCCAGCCGGGGAAATTCCATTTGAGGGGAAAATCCCGGCATTGCGCCGGTTTGACTGCCTGAATCCGGCAGCTCCGGGTCTGTTCGTCGTAATAACAGCAGGAGCCGTCGGGTTTTTCCAGCAGGGAAAGGGAACGGCGGTCCGGGGTCAGGACGGTGTGGTCGCGCAGAAAATCCTTGACGGGAATATCAAGATAAGCGGCGATGGCATCCACTTCCTTTTCCGTTACCCGGACGGGACCTTCCCAGCGGCAGCAGGCGCCGCAGCGGACGCATTGGAATTTTTTACACATCGGCCCGGTACGGCGGCGGTTCCAGATCCAGATCATCCCGAAGGAGAACGGCGGCGCCGTAATGGAACCGGTGGCCTTCCTTGAGGAATTTGGCAAAAGCATGCTGCAGACTGGAGCGGAGCGGAACGGTTCCCACGCCGTCGCGGGCGCCTTTCACGCCGAAACAGCGGAAGATCGTATCGGCCTCGCCGGGGAAGGGGACCATATAGCCGTTCCGCTGGAAAGCCAGAATATTGGACGTCGGCAGGAGAATGCCGGACAGCTGCGGATCCAGCAGCCACGAATCGCAGAAGAACGCCTTCCAGTGATAATCCGGCAGAAATTCCGAGAAGAATTCGCGGGCGCGGAACAGGGAATCCCGGCAGGCTGCAGTTTTCAGCGGGCCGGATTCCGGAATGTGAATATTGATGACCGGGTCGCCCGGTTTCAGAACTGCGTCCCATTCCGATTTCAGCAGACTGACCGGAGCCGGATGCACGAAACCGTCAACGCTGACCGGACAGCCTTCCCAGGCTGTTTCCGTTTCGTTCCAGGAGCTGGTCCAGCTGTTTTCGGACGGTTCTTCCTGCAGATCGTCGGGGATCCCGGCGGCGGTGAAACGTTTTTCACCGGCGAACAGTGCCCTGACTTTACGGGTGGCCTTGTTCCGGAACATGATCGTGGAACCGGGATAGGCCAGTGAGGTATTGAACTGGAGACGTCCCAGTCCGATCAGCCGCAGATCGATATGGCTCTGGAACCACGGAATGACCATCCAGGCGAGACCGGGCGTGCCGAAATTCCGTTTGTGGTGCATTGCCCAGGTCGCAATGTCGAGCATCAGGTCGTCGCGGACCGCATCCGGCCAGTGCCGTTCTTCATACCGCCGGAAGCGCAGCGGCGTCCCCGAGAGGATCAGCAGATAATAGAAAACGCCCCGCAGATTGTCTCCCAGAAGGCGGCCCAGCTTGGGATCCTCCGGAATGACGGCGGCAAGCGGCTGTTCCTGTTCATAAAGCAGATCGTGGAATTCCCAGAGCAGCCGGACGAACGGGTTGCGCAGCAGAAGCATATCCTTGAGACGGATGATCTCGTCGATCAGGGATTCTTCCAGTCCGGTCATAGCCGAATAACGGATGATAAAATCATTTTCCAGAAACGGAACGTTGCCGATCCCGGGGAAAGGTCTTGCTTCTCTATCCATAATTAAAACATGCCTCCAAATTGAACTGCCTTACCTTCTGGCAATTTTGAATATGTAAACAGCACCGAAGATCTGGAACAGGGCAGGGGGGATCCAGACCAGATACTGAGGATAAAGCTTGGGAGATTCGCGCAAGGCGTCGGAAATCAGCACCCCGCCGAAATAAACGCCGGCCAGAAGCACGCTGAGGAACAGTCCCACGGAGGTTTCACGGCGGCTGGTGCGGACCGCCAGCGGCATGCCCAGCAGCAGGAATGCGATCGGCGCCAGCGCCAGCGCCACCCGCTGATTGAGTTCCACTTCCAGATAGGTGGTGTCTTCACCGCGTTTCTTCAGCAGGCTCAAGCGCGCCAGAATATCCATAACCCGGAGAAATTTATCCCGCTGCGTCACGTTTTCCGAGGTGAATTTCGTTCCGTAGTCGATGGTGAAAGTCAGGGTTTCCGAGAACGTATGCCGGACCGTATTGCCTTCATGCGCCACGACCGTGGCATTCTGCAGGATCACGTTCATTACCTGTTTTTCCCGGTCCACTTCCACTTTGCCGCGGGAGGCGGTCACATCCTGTTCCCAGTAACCGTTCTTGCCGAGACGGTAGACCTGGACTTCCTTGATGACATTGCCGTCTTTGCCGCCGATGTAGATCAGCAGATCGTTGAAACGGTTCTGGATGCCGGGTTCGAAAATCGAGGTCGGCTGGTCGACCAGCACGTTCCGGACCAGCGTCCGGGCTTTGCCCAGGTAATACGGGCCCACCTCAAGCTGCAGATAAAGACAGACGCAGGTCAGGAAAAAGGCGATCACGATGATCGGGGAGACGATCTGCAGGATCGAGATGCCCGAAGAACGCATCGCGGTGATCTCATTGTCCGCGGACAGACGGCCGAAAACCAGCATTACCGAAACCAGCGCCGCCCACGGAATGGTGAATGCCAGCACGATCGGCAGCACATACAGAAGAAACATGAACGCATTCCCCGCGGGAACTCCGCTCGAAATGTATTCGAACACTTTCATCAGTCTGGCTCCGGTCATCCCGAACGTCAGGATCCCGATAGCCGTAATGAAAGTAGCCAGAAATGCCTTAGTGACATATAAATTCAAGATTATCATAAGCGGCCTTTCGATTGCTGCTGTAAAATAAAACACCTTATAATATAGCATGTTTTTTGAAAATAAAAAGCTGAGTTCGAAACTTTTTTGCTGTTTTCAGGCAAAAAAGAACGGTTTTGCGATTGATATTTACCGGAATTGGAGTATAGTACGTCAGATCATGACCAGAAAAAATTGAAAGGCTAATGGAAAATGCTGGCTCGCGAATTACGTAAAAAATACATCGATTTCTTTCATTCCAAAGGACATGCGGTCATCAAAAGTGCGCCGCTGATCCCCGATAACGACCCCACCGTTCTGTTTACGACCGCAGGAATGCATCCGCTGGTTCCTTATCTGCTCGGCGGCAAACATCCGCAGGGCACCCGTCTCACCGACGTCCAGAAATGCATCCGCACCGGCGATATCGACGAAGTCGGCGATCCCGTGCATCTCACTTTCTTCGAAATGCTCGGCAACTGGTCGCTCGGCGACTATTTCAAGAATGAAGCGATCGAATTCAGTTTCGAATTCCTGACCGGCAAGGACAATCTCAACATTCCCGTTGACCGTCTTGCCGTGACCGTTTTTGCCGGCGACGAGAACGCCCCGTTCGACGAGGAAGCCTATAACAAATGGCGGTCTCTCGGCATCAGCGAAAAGCGCATCGCCAAACTTCCCAAGGAAGACAACTGGTGGGGGCCCGCCGGACAGACCGGCCCCTGCGGTCCCGATACCGAAATGTTCTACTGGACCGGCCCGCTGCCCGCTCCGGAAGTGTTCGATCCGAAAAACAAACTCTGGGTCGAGATCTGGAACGACGTGTTCATGCAGTATAACAAGAACGCCGAAGGAAAATTCGAACCGCTCAAGCAGAAAAACGTCGATACCGGCATGGGCGTGGAACGTGTCACCGCCATCCTGCAGGGCAAAGGCAGCTGCTATCTGACCGAACTTTTCGCCCCGCTCTTCGCCAAGCTTGACGAGCTCCGCGGCGTCGCCCCGATCCCGGCCGAGGAACGTTCCCGTTCCGAACGCATCGTCGTCGAACATATCCGTGCCGCCACGTTCATCATGGCGGACGGCATCACACCCGGCAAAGTCGACCAGGCCTATGTGCTCCGCCGTCTGATCCGCCGCGCCATCCGCGAGGCCCGTTCCCTGAACGTCCCGCATCCGTTCACCGCCAAAATGGCGAAAGTCGTCATCGACGAATACAAGGAATTCTATCCCGAACTCGCCGAAAACGAAAAACAGATCCTCGAAGAGTTCGAACGCGAGGAAAACATGTTTGCCGATACGCTCGAACGCGGCATCAAGGAATTCGACAAACTGATCGAGCGCGTGCCCGCTCATATCCAGAACAAAGTCATCAGCGGCAAAAACGCTTTCTTCCTGTATGAGACCTACGGTTTCCCGATCGAGCTGACCACCGAAATGGCCGCCGAAAAGGGGTTCAAGGTCGATCAGAAGGGTTACGAGGAAGCCTACGCGAAACATCAGGAACTCTCCCGCAAGGGCGCCGAACAGAAGTTCAAAGGCGGTCTTGCCGACCATTCCGAAGCGTCCGCCAAACTGCATACCGCAACCCATCTGCTCCATGCCGCGCTCCGGCAGGTGCTCGGCGACCATGTGGCGCAGAAAGGTTCCAACATCAACGGTGGACGGCTCCGTTTCGACTTCTCCCATCCGGGTAAGATGACGCCGGAACAGCTCCAGGAAGACGAACGCCTGGTGAATGTCGCCATCGAAACCAAGACCCCGATCGTCTGCGAGGAAATGAGCGTTGACGCCGCCCGCGAACAGGGCGCCATCGGTCTTTTCGGCAACAA
>JAZUCR010000800.1:0-4289 GCA_045639225.1 Victivallales bacterium | reverse complement strand
ATCGGGAAGGCAAGAATCAACGGCTCGGCGTCAACAGATACAATCTGATGCAGTATTACACCAGGGATTCCTACCCGAACGCGAAAATCATACTCTACGACAATATCCGGGGATGTCTCGACGGGCTGTTGACCGGAACTTCGGACGGGACCCTGCTCAACGGCCACAGATCGGAATCACTGCTGAAACCGGGCAGATACCATTCGCTCCGGATGATGCGGAGCAAGCGCGATTTCCAATTCTGTATGGCTTTTGGGGAAAATAACCTCGGACTTATGCTGATGATGAACCGAGGGCTGACCCTGCTCGATCCCGATTTCATCAACAAGGCGTCATATTCCTATGTGGGGCGGATCTACAAGGTGTCCATGCTGGACTTCCTCCGGGATAATATTCTTTCGGTGCTTATCTCCGTTGCGATCCTGGTTGCTCTGCTGGTGGCCCTGCTCGGTTACCGGATCAGCAACCGGAGACTGGCCGGCATCAACCGGGAGCTGACGGAATATTCCGCCACCATCGAAAAGCAGCGGCAGGCGGAATCCGAACTGCGGCAGCAGCTCGAAAAGAAACAGAATGAACTTGAAGAAGCCTTGCAGCTCGCCCAGGCGGCAAGCCATGCCAAAACGACTTTCCTGAGCAATATGTCCCATGACATCCGCACCCCGATGAACGCGATCATCGGATTCACCGGACTCGCAGCCAGCCACATCGGTGACCAGGAACGGGTCCAGGATTATCTGAGCACCATCGCCCGCTCCTCTGAACACCTGCTGGCGCTGATCAACGACGTCCTGGATATGAGCCGCATCGAATCCGGCAAGATGGCCCTGCACGAGAAAGTCGAATCTGTAGCCGAAATTCTTCATGTGCTCCGCGACATCGTCAGTGCGGACATCCAGACGAAACATCACCAATTTTTCATCGATGCGGTAAACGTGCGCAGCGAATGGATCTACTGTGACAAAATGCGTCTCAATCAGGTGCTGCTCAATCTGGTCTCCAACGCGATCAAATACACGCATCAGGGAGGCACGATTTCGCTCCGGCTCACTCAGTCACCATCGAAGAAGCCCGGTTATGCCACATTCGAATTCCGGTGCAAGGACAACGGCATCGGCATGAGCAAGGACTTTGCCAAAACGCTCTTCGATCCGTTTACCCGGGAGGAAAATTCCACGGTTTCAGGAATCCAGGGAACCGGACTCGGCATGGCGATCACCAGAAATATTGTCGATATGATGGGCGGCACGATCTCTTTCACCTCTCACAAAGGTGTAGGGACCGAATTTGTCGTCACCGTGGATTTCAGAACCGCCAACCGCGAAATTTCCGATCCGGCGATTCCGGAATTGGCTGGTGCCCGCAGTCTGGTCTTGAGCAGCGACGACAACGTCGGCAAGTATATTGCCAACACCCTCCGGCACATCGGCATGCACTGTGACTGCTGCTCCTCGGACAAGGAAGCCGCCGTCCTCGTGGAAGGTTCTCTCCGCAGCGGTGATCTGTTCAAAGTCTGCATCGTCGACCGGATGACACAGAACATGAGCGTGCTCGAAACGGTTCGCACGATCCGCCGGGCCGTCGGAGAAAAAGCAACTGTCATTCTGACTGCTTATGACTGGGTCGACATCGAAAAAGAAGCGAAGGAAGCCGGTGTTACCGGATTTATCCAGAAGCCGCTTTTCACATCCGATCTGTACCGGGCGCTCCTGCATGCCTGCGGCAGAACATATCCCGATCCGGCCGACCTGAAGGAGCAGAAAATCTCGTTCAAAGGCAAAAAGATTCTGATGGTGGACGACAGCACGCTCAACCTCAAGATCGGCGTGCTGCTGCTTCAGGAACAGGGCATGATCGTCGAAACCGCATCGAACGGACAAATTGCGGTCGATATGATCCAGCAGAAAGGGATCGATGCCTACGATTTCGTCCTGATGGATGTCCAGATGCCGGTGATGGACGGATATACGGCAACTTCCATTATCCGGAAAATGCCGGACGGCGACAAGCTGAAGATCATCGCCTTCTCCGCCAACGCCTTCGAGGAAGACAAGGAAAAGTCTTTGAAGGCGGGCATGAACGGGCACATCGCAAAACCGCTGAAAATCGACGAACTGCTGCATGAATTGAAACGCTTCGTCGATTGATCCGACGGAGCACCGCACTCCCCTGCCACCCGTATGGCAGCGGGATTCCGCGAACTTACAGGGAAAGCTGTTGACTGACCAGGCATTCTGCCTATTCCGGCTTATCCGGGTCTATCAGGCTTATTGCTTGCGGAAGTCACACTGCTGAAGAGTTTCCGCTGTCCGGGGAAGCCGGGGTTTTCAGACTGTCGACGTCGACTTGACTGCCGGTTTCCTGATAGGTGTCGCTGCTGCGCTGGAAAACGCGCAACCCGAATTTCGGCAGGACTGCCAGCAGATGTTCCGTGATTCTGGACTGGACCTGTTCATACGGTGTCCAGACCACCTCTCTGGAAAAACAATAGATTTCGAGCGGCACACCGGAATTGGTGGGAACCAGTTCCCGGACGAACAGCAGCATGTCGCCGCGGATGTCCTGATGCAAGGTCAGGTAGTTTTGCGCATAAATTCGGAAAGTACCGAGATTGGTCAGACTGCGGGCAGTGGCGTCCGGATGGTCCGTGTTGTATTGGCAGATTTCCTTTTCCTGAGTCTCCAGATACTCTTTCAAAATGTCGATCTGCTTGAGGGACTGGACCTCTTCACGGGACAGAAAGCGGATGCTGCGCTGGTCGATCAGAAAGGCTTTTTTGATGAGGCGGCCGCCGGTTTTCTGCATCGCGGTATAATTCATGAACGGCTTGTTGACCAGATAGCAGATCGGCAGACAGGACAGGGTCTTGTCCCAGTTGCGGACTTTCACGGTATGCAGCGTGATCTCTGTAACAATGCCGTTCACATTCTCGGAATCCATGGCGATCCAGTCGCCGATCTCGACCAGGTGGTCGACATTGATCTGCACGCTGGCGACGAAGGAAAGGATCGTCTGCTGAAGCAGCAGGATCAAGACCGCCGCGACCGCACCGAGACCGGACAGCAGATAGATCGGACTTTTTTCGAGCAGCAGGGAAATGAAAATAATGACCGCGGCCGTCCACACGAAGCTGATGGTGATCCGGAGCAGACCGTCGATGGGACGCTGCTCCGCATGACGCTGCTGCTTGTACCACAGTCCGAAACTCTTGATGCCGTATGTCAGCGTCATGGCGATGAGAACGATTATGATTCCCCACAAAGCCTTGCAGATGATGACTGCAAGCCATTCGTGCAAGCCGTCGCACCACACACTGTAACCGATGACAAACACCGGCAGGCAGCTGACGAAAGAAATGATCATCTGGCGGATGCAGCTCAGAAGCTCCGAGTTCAGCTGGCAGTGACGCCGGTAAAAACTGTGCAGGACGGGCCGCAGCACCATATACAGCAGCATGGAAAACAGTGCGCCGATCGCAAAGGCTGATAAAATTGCGAGAATGTCGGCGAGATAGGGATAAGGTGAAAGTGCCTGAATGATTTGTTTGGTCCATTCCGGGGTCATATCATCTTTAATCAATTTTGTAAAATCCATAAAACCAATCCTGCATTGTCTTGAAATTTTACCGTGATATTTCCAGAACAGAGTATCATCGGTGATCTTATAATGTACATCGAAAAGGGTCTAATTGCAAGCTAAAGTCATTGTCCGGACTGTTTTTTGTCCGGTTTTTCGGCATCAGCCACGGATCGATGAGACTGTCAGAGGAAACTCATTTACAATATTTTTAAGTAATGAATTCATAACAAATACTTTCTCACCGTGTTCCGGGCGGCTTTCAGGGCCTCGGCGGGTTTGCTCAGATTCTGATTGTATTTCTCGAAAACCCGTCTGACGTGCAGACGGATCGCCGCATCCAGTTCGTCGGGGACTTCGACTGTCGCCGCGGGAGCCAGACTGGCTGTCATCTGCTTGTGTTCGGCAAGTAAACGCGTGAAATCCTGCTCGTCCAATACACTGGCGCGTTCCAGCAGATTGAACAGTTCCCGGACGTTGCCGGGATAATCGTAGGTCTTCAGTGCTTCGATCTGCTCCGGGGCCAGCCGGTGTTTGTGCTGCTTCAGCCAGTAGCCGTTGGCGATCTGGTCGATGTCGCATTTGTGTTCCCGCAGCGGCGGGACGCAGTTTCTCCACGATCTCCGCCAACTTCTTCACATACTTCTTTTCCATGTTGCCTCCTGTTTCTGTTCGTTTGAAGTTTAAACTGTGTGTTTGAATTTTACATATCA
>JAZUCR010000799.1:0-10885 GCA_045639225.1 Victivallales bacterium | reverse complement strand
CGTATTGTTCCACTTCCAGTCGATGGTCCGGATACTGTCATCCCCGGACCGCCCCTCATGCTCCCGGTAGGTCCGGATCTCCGGCGGATCGGCGATCCTGCCTTCCAGAGAAATCGCCCACAAATGAATCAGCATGTCCTGACCATGCAGTGAAGAGGGCCCAGTTGACAGAGAATGGTTCCAATCCAGACTGTCGGTACCGGTGCGAACGAGTTCCGGCTTTTTGCTGTCCGTGAGGGAAATGAAATTTACGCTGACGGGGCGTTCCGGATAATGCAGCAGCAGCTGATGCCATCCTTCGCGGCTGATCTCTTCCGTCTCCGCCGTCATGGCCAGCAGCCGGAACCGGTCGGTGACCGATTCCCAGCTTTCGGGTATCCGGCGCATGACCCGGAGGATCAGCGCGTTCGGACCGCGCTGCAGTGAAAAAGTCTGCCCGACAACCGGCGGCTCCACCGTGTCCGTAAGCGCTTTCGGGATATGCGAGGTGGGCCCACCGTTGGCGGGATGGGCGCGGAGTTTGCCGTTTTCGAGCGTTTCCCACTGCAGGAATCCCCAGTCGGCGGCGCCCCGGCTGAGGACCGCCGGAAAACATTGCCAGGACAATCCCCAGGTCTGATGTTCCGCAGTCGGCATGATCGGAAAATGGGACATGGTTCCCAGCCGGATATCTTTTTCCACCCGGGCAATGGCCTGACTGCCTCCGAAACACGGAATGCGGAGATCCCGCTGCGGTTTCCGGCGCGGGGGCATCACCTTATGCCAGCCCCATTCATACAGCAGCGGACCCAGAACCTGAAGATCGCCGGACGCTTCCTGCTGACGGGCCGCCGTAATGTGGTCGCGGAAATTCCGGTGCGGAATCGGCGCCCGGAAAGCATAGGATCTCAGGATCGGCACGCGCGGCCCCCCTTCGAATTCGTCTTCGATCTCCAGCAGTTCGCCGGCCAGCCGAAGGTAAGACTGCCGCAGATCCTCCGGCAGCTGTTTCGCCAGGAGCAGCAGCACGGACAGTTCTTCCAGGCAGACATTGCTGTAGCCGTCGCTCATATGCTCGCCCCAGCCCCAATGCTGATTCAGCCAGTAATCGGCCGCCTGACGCATCCGGACCGGAACGATTTCGTCTTCCGCACTTTTGCCGAATATTTCCGTCAGCAGCCATTTGCAGACCAGATCGCCCAGATACTTGTTGGGATAGTAGAAGGACTCCTGCCGGACGGCGTTCCGGAACCAGACATTCAGGTCTGTCAGGAAACTGTCCAGCAGTTTCCGTCCGCCGGGCGTAAGCTGTTCATAAAACCGGATCCGCAGGACGATCAGTTTCAGACCGATAAAGAAGGCCGCATTGGTATCGCAGGGAGATTCCTCTTCGAGATACCATTTGGGACAACCGAAACAGGCATCCCGTTTTTTCCATTGCATATCGAGCAGAGCGCGCAGCACTTTTTCCGAATCGATTTCCGACAGGGAATTCTGTCCGGCTGCCGCCAGCAGCCGCGTGGCCGCAAAGGGGCCCGGATGCACGATTTTGGAATTTTTGGTCAGCACCGTATGACCCGGCCCGGGTTTTTTCCATAATCCGGCGGCTTCATCCCAGTCTTGTTTCCAGTCCATAGTCAAGTCCTTCCATTGATCCGATCTTAAACTTTTTCGTTAATATAATTGCTGTTTTCCTATTGTCAAACCCGAAAAACCCCGACACCCTGCGGACAGGTGTCAGAATGCCATGACGGCAACGGTCCAGGCAGCTGTCCCGCTGCCGTGAAGAGCGGCTTCAGATATTCTTCGCGGAAAGCCGGATCGTTCGGACAGCAGGTTCCGGGACAGGCCGTTCCTTCCATGTCGGTCACCGGCGTGAACCCTTTCGGCGCCATGGCAAGGTATTCCGGAAGATGGCCGATAGTGCACGGCAGATCGATGCCGACCTGTCTGCAGAACGGCCGGATCTCTTCGGCGTGCCGGGCAATGAGGTCCAGGTTGCGCAGATATTCGTCCGGCAAAATGACGGAATGAGTGCCCGAGGAGATGAAAGCAGCATCGTCATAACTGCCCTGAAAGCGTTCCGGTGCATCTTTTCAGCCAGACCCATCCGGCGGGATCCGCGCTGAAAAGATAAGGAATACGGTACGTGATGCGGTGGTTCATGATGGACAACAACCTCTCCTTTCGTATCGGCTCTGTTCCCGCGAAGACCGGGCAACGGTTACTATACAATTTTTGTTAATGTTTTCAAGACCCGGGAGGTAATTTCAAAATTAAAATGAGCGGTATTAAAATTTTTATTAAGGTTCTTGGATTTTTTCGTTGAAAAGTGTTTTCCATGCTGTATAATATGGTTGGTTCGACATCGATAGCGGTAATACGACTAATGGAAGGAACCGAAAATGACAAAGCGGCCTCCGGACCTGTTTCGTCAGAACCGGTGCTTATCCGTAAACCATCGAAAGGGAATGTGATATGAAGAAACTTCTATTGTTTCTGGCGGCTGCCGTTTTCCTGGCGCTGAACGTGTCGGCAGAACCCGTATTCTGCGATACTTATCATCAAAAACAGGTCCTCGATACCATCGGTTTCTTCCCGATCGAAGGGGAAGTCGGCATTTACCATCCCGGGGTGAAACCGGAACTGGAGCTGGTGCTGCAGAACCTGACCGGACAGCAGAAGGAACTTGCATTCGAACTGACCGTTCAGGATTATTACGGAAAGGCCTGCGGAACCGTCCGGGCAGCCGGATCCATCGCGGCGCGCGAAAAAAAGAGTTTCCGCTTCACTTTGCCGGCTCCCGCTTCCCTGGGTTCGTTCCTGGTTACGGCGGATATCATGGCAGACCGGGTGAAGACCGTCAGTTCCCAAACCTGTTTCAGCGTGCTGCCGCCGGCTTCGGATCAGCCCCGCGATCCGTTTTTCTGTTTCGACAAAAACGGGATGGATCTGATTTTTCTGCCGGCCGGCAAACTCATGGGGATCGGGATGATTTCCGTTTATACCTCCTGGGTCAATGAAAAAGCGGACCGGGATCCGGTCAAGGCGGCGAAGGCAACGCTGAACAATTATTATTGGAAAACCTTGCGCGCTTCCGATTTCAAACTCTGCATCGGTGCGAATTCCGATCTTCGGCTGAAAGGTTCGAAAAAAGAGGAATCGCGCCGGGCCCGGCATCTGTTTCCGCGCGATGATTCGGATTATGAATACTGCCGGGTTTTTTATGAAACCCTGGCGGCCGGTTTGAAAGGGCGGGCCAAATTCTTTTTCGTGGGGGAAGAATTCGATGCCCACATTCTCGGCATGCTTCCCCGCAGCCAGACGCAGGAACTGGCCAATTACGTGCTGATTGCCAAAAATGTCTATGCCGGCATCAAAAAAGGCAATCCGGAAAGCACCCTGGCGGTCCTGGGCATCTGCATGAGCGATTATTTCCTTTCCCAGCCGCCTTTCCGTCTTTCCCGGATGGTCCTGCATGATCTGGGCGATTCTTTCGATTATCTCTGCTTCGATGCCTATTCCGGCAATTACAACGGCGCCAACGGCCCGCTGATCCCGCCGGAACGGGATTTCCGTAAAATGCTGTTCGACTGTGCCGACCTCTCGGTAGCTTTCAACCGCCCGTATGTGGCCTTCAACGTCGAACGCTGCTACGGGATGGATTATTACGGCTCGTTCAATTCGCGGACGGCCAGGGATATGGCAGATTACACGGCGCGAAGCCTGATCATCGCCAAATCCGCTCCCTGCGCCATGTATTCGATCCACCTGACGCGGCATTGGAATCTTTACCAGCTGAAACTCGCCAATTACCAGTCCCGGAAATCGCTGGGTGATTTCGGCCTGTGGAAACATGTTCCGGATCTGAAGGACCGGGATGCCCGGATCCCGAGGCCGGTGGTGCCGGCCATTGCCACGACCGCTCATGAGCTGGCTTTTGCCGAATCCCCGAAGGAACAGATCGTCGACCGGATGCTTTACTGTTATTCCTTTGCCGGCGGAGGGAAAAATACCGGCAAAACGGTGGCGGCGCTCTGGACCACCCAGCAGGATCCGCTCCGGGTCTCCCTGAACTTCCCCGCTCCGGTCAAACTGGTCGATCTGATGGGCAACGCCCGCAATTATCCTGCCGGCAAACAGGAACTGATCCTGACCGGATCACCCGTTTTCGCCGTGACGGAGGCCGGACAGAAAGTCCTCGCCGAATCCATCGCTAAGGCTGAATTCAAAAGAAAGATGATGTTTACCGGTTACGGGCGGCTGAAGAATTGCAATACCATGACCCTCAATCTGAAAAACCAGAGTCCGCTGGAAGCCGATTGCCGCATTTTCCTTGACGACCGGGAAATCGCATCCGTCGTGGTCCCGCCATTCAGAGAATCGCGAGTTCCGGTCATCACCGACCTCAAAATCAATGCCCTGCGTCAGGCGGAGGTCCGGATCAAAGGTCAGCCGGACACCGTCCGGATCCCGGTGGATTTCCGGCATCTGGTTGTGCCGTTCGCAGACACCGAAGATCTTTCCCGGTGGCTGAAAGTCTCCCTGCGGGCGCCGAAAGATGTTTTCCCTGCCGAAGCCACGATGCCGGAACGCGGTCATTTCCTTTATAACGGTCAGGATCCGTTTGCGGATGTCTGGCTTTCCTGGAACAAGTCCGGACTTCAGTTCGCTGTCGAGGTCACCGAAAAGAAACTGATCCAGCGTCGGACCGGATGGAATATCTGGATGGACGACTGTATCCAGTTCGGATTCCTGCCGGAGAATGACCGGGCCGCCTTCGATGTCCGGCTCCGGTCCCTGACCAACGGAGGATACAATTTTGCGGTGGCCAAGACTGCCAAAGGGGTCGAATACTATCGTTTTTACGGCGGGAAGAAAGGTCCGGGTGCAGTTGCTGCCAAAGCCTCCGCGGTCCGTTCGGGAAACAAGACTTGTTACCGTTTCGACCTGCCGTGGAGCGAGCTCGGCGGATTCCAGCCGAAGGAAAATGCCCTGCTGGGCTTCGGCCTGGTGATCTTCAATAATGAAAATGAGGCTTTGAACAAAGCGCCTTACCAGTTCCAGACCTCCGGCGGCATTACCGACGGCGCCGATGGAACCAAACTTTCCACCATCATCCTGGGAGGACCGAAAAAATGAAAACTCTGCTGCCCGTTTTTTTGTCAGTTTTATGCTCGATTCCCCTCTGGGGACAGGTTTATGACTTGAATCGTCCGGAATATTGGAAACACAAGCAGATCGAGGCGGTCGCGGCCGGACAGGGAACGGTGTTCTCCATCCGGGGCGAAGTCTGGCCGACAGCCCAGGGCATCGACCTCATGGAAATCGATCCTGCTCGGACCTATGTTTTTTCCGCGGAAATCCGGACTGCTGCCGGGAGACCGGGGTTGGCCGAGCTGGGTTTCTGGCTTTTTGACGCGAACCGCAAACCGATCCGGTATGTCCGTATCGGGGGGATTCCTGCGACCGATACGGTTCTGGCGGAGCCCTGTTCGAAGGGGGACCGCCAGATCAAAGTGCAGTCGGCCGGGAAGTTTCGCCGGGGCGGCGGTGCTATCGCCTTCGGTGTGAAAGCCGGCGTCCGTCAGGAACCCTGGCCGGAATCCGATCTGGTCAGCGGTATCGGCAGGATCACTCACGGTGAATCATGCGATATTATCGAATTGAAAAATCCCGTGAAAAAAGATTATCCCGCCGGAACCCGGATCAGACAGTTCCAGCAGGCATCCCATTTCCATTGCTGGCGCGGCCGTCCTCCGGCGGAATGGACTCCGGTCTCGGGCCGGATTGCCGGCATCTCCGCCGATCATGCCGAGAAGGGCAAATGGTGGCCGACCGCCAAATTCTTCCGGATCCGGATCGCCGCGAATATCGCAGCCGGGAAGGATTCTGTCACGGAAATCCGCAATATCAGATTGGAAATTGCCAGGCCGTCTTATTTCTGAGCGGCTCGATCGAGGCCGGCTTCGGCCGGAAACCGGCATCTCCCCACGGCAGTCTTTCGAAGTTGTCCAGTCCGGACGGAATGCAGATTGAGAAAGCAGTGTTAAACGTTTTTTGCATGGATTTTCCGTTTCGTTATTGAAAAATGTTTTCCATGCTGTATAATAACATATATCGAAGAAAGAATCATTCCCAGCAATGTAAACCCTGTAACCAGGAGGAAAAAATGAAAAAGATCTTAACCGTAATCGCTCTTCTGAGCACCCTGATCATGTTCGGTCAGAACCCCGCTCCGTTTGTTTTGAAAACAACGCTGGCGGGAGAAAAAACCAGTTTCAAACCGGGCGAGACGATTTCCTTCAAGATGGAATCGAAATGCCCGGAAGGCTATCGTCTGGCGGGCTGGAATGCCACGGCATACGTCCGCAGCGTGCCCGCGGATTTTGCCAAAAATCTGAATCTGAAAATCAGCGGCAAAGATCCCAAATGGCAGACTGCCCCGTTCCATAAATGGGTCTGGTATTCCAAAGGCAAGGAAAAAACCGAGGATTCATTCAAAACCACGGAACAATGGCCGGAAGGCGACTATCAGATCTCGATCACCGCGATTTTCCGCGTAAGCGACAAGCCGGAAGTCAAGACCGACAAGTATCGGGCTTCCCAGATCGTTTTCACCATCGAAAAATAAAAACCTGAATGAGGTCAAGTCATGAAAAGTTTATTGAGTATCGGGATTCTGCTCCTGCCGCTGCTGAATCTGACTGCAGTTCCGCTGATCCGGGAAAAAGTCACGGTCGACGGTGACCTGTC
The DNA here is from genome assembly GCA_045639225.1 of Victivallales bacterium. GTDB lineage: Bacteria > Verrucomicrobiota > Lentisphaeria > Victivallales > UBA1829 > SIG94. The sequence goes on along the minus strand of JAZUCR010000799.1, from coordinate 4,150 downwards.
CGATCCGGTATGGCAAAAAGTCGAATGGCGGAGCGGATTCACGCAGCTGGGCAGCAAAACGCCTGCCGCGGCGCAGACCCGGTTCAAAACTTTTCATGACGGCAGCCGCATCTATTTTGCCGTGGAATGCGACGAACCGGCGATGTCCAAGCTTCGCACCGCCTGGAATCCCGGTTCCTGGCAGAACGATTCGATCGAGATCAATCTGGTTCCCGATCCCAAGATCCTGAGCTTTTACAAAATCTCCGTGGATGCCAACGGCGGTTTTCAGGATCTGTTCGGTCAGGATGACAATACCGACCGCGGGATCTACCAGTTCAATGCCGCCTGGCGCAGTTCCTCACAGGTAAAGAGCAGGAAAGAGCAGGATAAATGGATCGTGGAAGCGGCGGTCCCGTTCGGGGCCATGAATTATTCCCCGCCGGATTCCGATAAATGGCGGATCAATATCGGACGCAACCGCTGGACGGTGAACCCGGTGGAGCTTTCGTCCTGGTCCTGCCTGCCTGAACGCAACCACGTGATCCCGAAAGCTTTCAACCAGGTCACGGTGCAGGGATTTTCCCCCGCGGATTATCAGTATGACATCGAAAATTTCAAATCCGAGATCCTGTCCGCTCAGGGCAAACAGTCCTGCCGGGTTTCGGCCAATATCCACAACAACACGAAATCGTTCCGCATCTTCCGGCAGACCGGTTCTCTGACCGATCTGAAAACCGGGAAAGTCTTTGCCTGCCGGGAGACGATCCGTCTTCAGGCGAGTACCTACAAACAATTTGTCATGACCATTCCGTCGGTCCCCAACGGGGAATATCTCTTCCGCTGGGAACTGTCCTCCAACCGGAAAGATTCGGTCCTGATCAAGCAGCTGATCCAGAAAGTCACGGTGGATTACATTCCCCTGAAATTGACTCTGAAAAACCCGGCTTACCGCAACAATATTTATCACACCATGCCGGATAAAACGATCGAGGCCGAGATCGAATTGAGTGAATTCGTCGGGATCCCGCTGCGGGTGGAACTGACCGGAGACGGCGTCAATGAAGTTTGTAAGATCGCCAAGTCCGCCGGACGCAATACCGTGAAATTCGACGGCGGAAAACTGGCGGACGGACGTTATACGCTGACGGTTTCCGGCGAGAAGGACGGCCGGAAGCTGACCGCTTCGGTGAAGATCCGGAAACTGCCGTACCGGAAAGGCGAAGTCTGGCTGGACCGCCGCGGTGCGACGTATGTCGACGGAAAGCTTTTCATGCCGTTCGGCTGGTATTCCACCCACGGCGCGCGTTTCCCCTATTACAATTCGCTGGTGACGACCGCGCGGTTCAAAAACATGGACAGCGCGATCCGGCTGGTCAGTACGAATTACAGCAAATACGGACTGCGTTCGCTGATCATTCCGTTTCAGGACCTCGGCGGTTACACCGACTGGCGCTGGGTGATCTTCAAGGATCCCGAAACCCGGAAAAAAGGTCTGACGCCCGAACAGCGCAAAAAGATCATCGAATTCGTTTCGGAAATCGGCAAGCAGGAAGGTCTGATGGGGTATTACATGGCCGATGAACCCGAGTGCCGCGACAACAACCCGGGCTGGTATGAGGAAGCACTGGAACTGATCGCGGAACTCGACCCCTATCATCCCTGCTTCATGCTGAACTGGGGGATCGACGGGATCCGCAAGTATTACAAAGGCTGCGATATCCTGCTGCCGGACTGCTATCCGCAGTATTTCGAAGACGGCTCCACGGGGAAATCCCGCTGGTGCTCCTCCGACTATGCCAAAGTTTCCACCTCGCTGCGTCCTGCCTGGCAGATGCCGCTGGCCTCCTGCTGGCCCGACCGTTCGCGCGACGGCAAAATCCGCGGCGTCGCTCCCTCTTACGATGATCTGCGCAGCCAGATCTTTCAGGCGGTCATCCATAACGTCAAAGGATTCAACCTTTATGCCTGGTTCGACAGCCAGCGTTTTTCTTCCGTCATCCTCGGTCCGCCGGTGATCGGCAGAGTGCTGGCCGAAGCCAAAGAATATTTTTTGGAAAACACGGTGGAAGACGGCGTGGCGGTCAAGACCGCGCCGGATCAGCCTCAGTTCCAGGCCGGGTTGAAGATACATGACGGTAAACTCTGTCTGATCGCTGTCAATACCTCCATGAAACCGGTCAAAGCGTCTTTCCAGCTGAAGAACCGTTTCCGCGGCACCCTTTACTGCGAGGGCGGCAAGATCGCCAGAACCGTGAAAAACGGAGCGTTTTCCGATTCCTTCTCGCCGAATGAGACCCGGATCTATTTCAGCGACAAGAGTATTGCCGCGAAGCTGACTCCGGTGGCGGATACGCGCGCTGCCATCGAAAAATACCGTGCGGCCAGAAAGAAGCCCGGCAACCTGATCGGCCAAGGCGAAATGTTCGCTGTGGATTATACTCTTTACGGTGAAAAAGGCCAGCTGGCTCCCGGCGTCCCGAAGATCACAGCTTCTTCCGATGCCCGTTACTATATGACGCTGAAAACCGGATCGCTGTATTATCTGATCGACGGCCTCACCGAGCCCAACCGGCCGGAATATACGTGGAAGCCCCAGCCGAAGGATAAAAAGCCGTGGCTGGAATTCAAACTTTCCGCGGCGGCCCCGCTCAAATTGGTCAAACTCTATACGCCCGGCGGCAATCTGCAGTCCGGTCAGGTGGTCGTCAACGGAAAAGCCTTTCCTTTCGAAAACACCAGAAAGTCGTTGGAAATTTCGATCCCGCTGGATGGTGCCGTTTCCGATCTGGTCCGGATCGAATTCGGCAAATTCAGCTATGCGGCGCAGGGCGACGAGGTGTTGAACCGTCTCCTGACCGAAGTGGAAATTTACTGATCCCGCGGTGCCGGAAGTTCAGAAATTGATATTCCGGATCTGAATGGATTTCAGCTCGGCGTTCAGCCGGCGGGTTATCACCTGACATTTCGCCAGGAACAGGAACGACGCCGGATACGGGATATCATCCATGGTCTCGAAATTGCCCTGTCCCTTGGCGATGATCAGGTCGGCCGATTTCATCGCGTTCAGGAAGGGTTCCGGCACCGATCCCATCATGGAACCTGGAATGTTCGAGCCGTTGTCCACGATCGGGATCTCGGGTCCGTATCCGGACTCGGCCAATTCCCTCCGGGTGACGTCGTTGAGGGAATTCCGGCCGCGGACGCCGACCGTGACTTTATCCTTGAAGAGTTCCATGAACACGCGGTCGAACGAGCCTTCGCCGCAGTTGTCCAGCACATACAGGATCTTGCGGGCGGATTCGATGCGTTTCTGGAGCTTGAGCATGGCTTCACGGTCGATCGGGGCGGTGAATGCCTTGCGGATGATCTGCAGCGCTTCCCCCAGATCCAGATTGGAAAAAATGCCGAAATCGAGAATGTTGCCGGCGATGGCCAGCCGGAGCCGCGATTCGAAGCTGTTCGGATCGTATTCGGGGATGGAACCGAGTTCTTCGAGCAGCCGTTTGGCGAGCGCGATGGATTTGTCTTTTTCCTCGCGGTAAGGATCATCCTGCGCTCCGCCGGTCAGCTCCAACGCGATATCCATGATCTTTGCCGCATACCAGGTGGGCGGATACAGCATATCGGATTCGGCCAGCATCTTCATGGATGCCTGGACGATCTGTTTCCGGACGGCCGGATCCTGAGTGCTTTTTTTGGCGATTACGACCGCGTTGTTCGACAGACACGGCAAACATTCCAGATGGGTTTTCATGACAGCTCCTTGCAGATTTCGATGCAGGTAATTTATCATCCGCCCGGCGAAAATCAAGCAGTTTTCCGTCAAAACTGCTGCCGGTTTATTTTAATCTGTTCCCGATGCCCGATTTTTCCCTGTGAGTTTATACTGATTTATTCGAAAATTTGATTGCAAAATCATGAAAAGGTGTTATAGTAATCATTCCAAGACCGTCATTTCGGCGGTCCGATCATAACCCAACCAGGAGGTTTTTTTATGACTGACATCTCGAAAAGCTATTGTCTGAATCATCCCGACACGCCGGCGGCTGCCCGCTGCGCCACCTGCGGAAAACATGTCTGCGCCCAGTGCGTGGTCTCCCGGAACGGGTCATCCTATTGTTCCGTAGCCTGCGCTGATTCCGCGGCCAATACTGCAGGCAGGGTGAAC
>JAZUCR010000798.1:0-3024 GCA_045639225.1 Victivallales bacterium | reverse complement strand
GGGTGCGTGAAAAGATCTGTTCGCGAACAGAAACGGAGAATACGGAGAGAACGGAGAATACGGAGGACGCGCAAGACAGGAGCTGCGCCTGGATGGAAAATCAGAATGAAAATCCTGGTTTCCCGGGGTTCGACATGGGCTCCCGCGGCACTCCGTATTCTCTGTATTCTCTGTAATAAAAGTTCGCGGATTCCGGACAGACCATCTCCCCAGTTCCACTGACGCGATACGATAAAAACCAGAAACGTTATCTGTCGGGAGAAGACTGAAGCCCGGTATCGGATGCCGACGGATGGCGTTTTTTTAATATTTTAGCTGTTATAGGGGTTGACAAAATCGTTTTTTGGGATATAATTATCATATACAGGTTAAATTTACAGGTAAACGAAACATGATAAAATGTCCGAATGCGCAGCGTTTATATGATGATCTGCACCGTCAGATCACCGGCAGGGAATTGCTGCCGGGAGCGGTGATCCCGTCGGAAAACGATCTGGCGGAGCGTTATGCGATCAGCCGTCCAACGGTGCGGAAAATGCTGGCGCGGCTCTGCGATAACGGTCTGCTGGAAAAGCGGATGGGCAAAGGGACATTTGTTTCGGAACCCCGGAACCGGAATGAATCGGGACCGGACCGTCCGTTCATGATCGGAACCGATTCGATCGGGCATGAAATGTTTTATTATGCGGAAATCGCGCAGGGGATGCGGAATTCACCTTACGGCAAGCATATCTATCTGAACATGCTGGATCTGACGGAAGCCGCCCGGGGCAAGGTTCCGGAAGCGGTGGATGCGCTGCTGTTCATCCGGGAACTGCTGCCGGAAAAAGCGTATCGGATGTTTGCGAAACGCGGCATTCCGGTTGCCCATATCAACCGCAAATGCGAATATCCGGAAGTAGGTTATATCACGATCGATCACGAAGCGGAAGCCGAACGGGCGGTCAGTCTGCTGCTCAATTCGGGCTGCCGCCGAGTCATGCTCTTTGCCAAGCCGGCGGACAAATATTCGGCCTCGATCGAACTGCGGGCCCGCGGCTGGGAAAACGCCTGCCGCAAAATCCTCGGCGAGATCCCGCCCGAGCTGGTCAATCCGGTCCTGCCGGAATCGAAAGACGATTTCGACGCCTGGTTCAACCGTCTGCGTCCGGATGCCTTTTTCTTTGTCACGATGGCGCAGTATGAAACTTTCCGGCTGGATTATGCCCGATGCACAGGGCGGACCCCGGAGCATTTGCGATCCATCGTCTTCGATGATATGGATGCGGCCTTCCCCGAACGTTATCCCAAAGTCAATTTCATCCGGATGCCGCTGAACCGGATCACCCGGATGAGCATCGAATATCTCTGGCAGAAAATGCGCAATCCGGCCCTGCCCCCGATCCGGGAAACGATTCCATGCGACCTGGTTTTAAGAACGGAATTATAACATAAATTTATAACAAAAAAAGAAGGAGAAAGAAATGAACAGAAAACTGAATCGGAATGGAAAATGGCGGAGTTTTACTTTGATAGAGCTCCTCGTGGTGATCGCAATCATTGCCATTCTGGCGGGCATGCTGCTGCCGGCACTGAACAAAGCGAAACAGACCGCCAGGTCGGTTGCGTGCCTCAACAATCTGAAACAGCTGTCGACGCCGTTCATCAACTACATGGACGACTTCAACGGAATGATGTGTTCCTGGAATGACGGTAAGCGATTTTGGAACAAAATCCTGGAAGAATATTTTCAGAAAGTGGCGCCGAAATGGAAGTATGCCGCGATCACCAGTTACACGATCGCCACTTCGGAATGGGGCAAGGATGCATGGGATGTCCGGAACTGGGGTCCGTGGCACTGTCCGGAAGTCACGCCGCCGCGCGACGGTCTGAAGACAAATATGTATGCCCAGGATTACGGCATCAATTTCTACCTTGCCATGTTCGCCTACGGGAAATATACGACCTCAATGTATGATTACCAGATGTATTATAAATTCAGCAAGCAGCCGGGATCGCTGTCCCGCGTATTTCTGCTGGGTGATGCGCCGCGGGATTACCGGCGACACAATACCGCGGCCGGCCATCTGCTCCACAGCGGGGCCTCCAACTATCTGTTCTGCGATTTCCATGCGGAAAAGATTCAGGGCATTCCGCCGCCGATCGGCAACACTCTGCAGGATAATTATCCCTGGAAACAATGGAAAAAATAACGGTTGAGCATTAACAGCAGAAGGACTTCAGGTTTATGAAACACGCGTTCGGAATTATCGGCTTTTTTTTAGCGTTTACCCTCTGCGCCGGAGAAATCGCACCGGAATGGACCGTCTACGGTCCTTATTACCGGCTGATGCACCGGCTTCCGGACGGATTGCTTAAAACTCTGCCGGCCAAGCTCAGAGTCGGCAGTCAGACGCAGTCCGCCGTGAAAGGGAAACCGGTCGACGGCAAGCTGGACATTGCCGCACTGATGGGGAAAAACATTCCGCGGCGCGCGTTTTACGTCTGCATCCCGATCCAGTCCGCCAAAGGCGAAAAGATGAAGATCGGAGCCGGTGCGGACTGGTGGATGGATCTGTATCTGAACGGGAAACCGGTCGGCGACACTTTGCTGGACGGCAACGGGGTCTGGCCGCCGACCCATTCGGACCATGTTTTCACGCTGGACCTGAAACCGGGGAAAAACCTGCTGGTGATCGGAGTGATGGGCGGCGCCAATACCCAGCAGCTGCTGCTCCGGCCGAATCCGACCGGGAAACCGCAAGTCATTCCTTCCAAGCAGTTCGGCAAAGAGAAACTACCCTCTGTCTCCGCGATCGCGGAAAACTGGAAAAACGGTTCCGGCAAAGCCAGGTTCCTGCCGAATGAATTCTCGGTCAAAAACGGAATCCTGCATCTTTCCCCGAAGATAAAAAACGGGGAACGGAAATATTTCGCAGTCAAACTGCATCTGGAGCCGGGCAAGCAATATTGTTTGAACTGGAGCGTCTGGACTTCCAAAGGTAAACCGCCGGCGATGCTGATTCAGGAAAAGGAAAACGGCGG
>JAZUCR010000797.1:0-1673 GCA_045639225.1 Victivallales bacterium | reverse complement strand
AGATCGACGAAACGGATGCGGTAGGATTTGGCATCCTTGGGGAACTTGACGCGGGCACCGTCGCAGAAATCGAAGCGGATGCCGTCAATGGCTTCCTGTGTCGGTTCCGGCGGAATGGAGCCGAAAGGGATCCCCATGCCGCCGGGCTGCTGATTTTGGGCAGAAGTTCCCGCTGATTCTATATTACTGTTCAAAGAATTTTGCTGATCCATACTTGCGGTCTCAACTGTTAGATATAGATTTGCTTAATCTATATCATATAAAGCAGAAATGCAAGCAGGAAGATAAAAAAAACTGAATAAAAGTTTGAAGTCCGCGGAGCGGAAGCAATGCAAAGACGCGAGAAAACAGGGTTTCCGCGAACTGATACGAAGGATACGGAGAGTCGCGCACAGCATGCAATGATGCGAGATCACCGGAAGGCGCTTTGCGCTAGGAAGCCGGACAGCCGGAACTGTTATTATCTCCTCTTTCCTCTTTCCTCTTTCCTCTCTCATCTCTCCTGCCGGTTTTTCACCCTTGAACGGCGCAGCCGGATTTATCCTCGTAAACCGTCGTATCATCGGAATGGATCACATCGCCGTCGAATTCCAGACGGATCACCTGGATCTCATCGTTCATCCGGTCGGCGGGCAAGTGCCGCAAGGTGACCGCGGGAGGAATAGTTTCCGGCCCGTTCGAAATTGCGAGCTCTTCGCCGCTGTTAAGCAGGATGGCTTTCTTCGGCATCCATTGGAGATCCTTGAGACGCAAGGATTCACCCTGCGGGGGATCCAGCAGGATCAGGTTCAGTTCGCGTCCTTCGCCGGTGCAGATGATGCCCGGCAATTTGACCAGTCCGTAACACGGTTTGGCCGTCAACGCTTTGACAACCAGCTGGTGCCATTTGCCGATGCGGGCGAGGATCGAAAGGGCTTTTTCCGTGAAACAGCCGGTCGCATCGGGACCGGCATTGAGCAGGAAATTGCCGCCGAGCGCAGTATAAAGCGAAATCTGGCGTTCGAGTTTGCGGACCGAAAAATAATCTTCCTCGCGGCGGTATCCCCAGCTGTGCTGTCCGACGGAATCACAAGCCTCGGTGGGTGTGGCGAACGGATAGGGAGATTCTGCCTGAAAGTCGCGTTCGGGAGTGGAAAAGTCGCCGGGCCCGTAGCCTCGGTTGTTGATGACTGCCGCAGGCTGGAGAGAATTGATCATTTCGGCGACGGAGGGATCGCGCCAGCCGGGGACATTCATATCCCACCAGATGCCGTGGATCGTGCCGTAATTCGTGCAGAGTTCGCGGATCTGCCGTTTCAGAAAATCCATATAGGCGTCCATGTCGTAGAAACGCGGATCGGTGATGATCTCGTGGTGACGTCCGATATTCGGATAGGCGGGATGGTGCCAGTCGACGCAGGAATAATAGAGTTCGAGCGGGAAATTGCGTTTGTGGCATTCATCGGCCAGCATCCCCACGATGTCTTTGCCATACGGGGTGTGCATGATGTTGTAATCGGTTTCCTTCGTATCCCACATACAGAAACCGTCGTGGTGCTTGGCGGTGAAGACCAGGTATTCCATACCGGTTTCCTGCGCCAGATCCAGCCACTCGGCGGGGTTGAATTTGACGGGATCGAACTGTCCGACAAATTTCTGATATTCCGCGGCGGGGACATGCAGACGCATCTGCT
>JAZUCR010000796.1:0-6096 GCA_045639225.1 Victivallales bacterium | reverse complement strand
GGGCGGCAGATTTGCCAAAAGCGCAGCGGAAAGCGTACGGAATTTCACCGAATCGATTTCGTATGACCGGCGTTTATATAAACACGATATCCAAGGCAGCCAGGCACATGCCCGGATGCTGGCAAAAGCCGGGATCATTCCCGCAGCCTCCGCGGAAGCGATCTGCGCGGAACTCGATCAGATCCGGGAACGGATCGAAAAAGGCGATTTCACTTTCACCAGCGAGCTGGAAGATATCCATATGCACATCGAATCCGCGCTGATCGAAAAACTGGGCGACGAAGGCGCCCGGGTGCATACCGCCCGCAGCCGGAACGATCAGGTCAATCTCGATATCCGGCTCTATCTGCGCGACGAGATTTTGAGCATTATCGCGGAAATCCGCAGTCTGCAGAAGGCGCTGACCGAACAGGCGGAGAAAAACAAACGGACCATCCTGCCGGGCTTCACCCATCTGCAGCACGCCCAGCCGGTCCTGATGGCGCATCATCTTCTGGCCTATGTGGAAATGCTGGAACGCGATATCGGACGTCTGACCGATGCCCGCAAACGCCTGAATGTATTGCCGCTGGGTTCGGGTGCGATCGCCGGCACCACGCTGCCGATCGACCGCGAATTCGTGCGCAAAGCGCTGGATTTCCCCGCAATGAGCCGGAACAGCATGGATGCGGTCGCCTCGCGCGATTTCACCTGTGAAGTGCTCGCGGCTCTGGCCATCTTCGCCATGAATATCTCACGTCTCTCCGAAGATCTGATCCTGTGGATGTCGCAGGAATTCTCGTTCATGGTCTTTTCCGATGCCTTCTGCACGGGTTCCAGCCTGATGCCGCAGAAGAAAAATCCGGACATCGCCGAAATTTCCCGCGGCAAAACCGGCCGCGTTTACGGCGCGCTCATGTCCATCCTGACCATCTGCAAGGGCCTGCCGCTGACCTACAACCGCGATTTGCAGGAGGACAAGGAAGGTCTGTTTGACGCGATCGACACGGTGCACGGGATCCTTTCGGTTTATCCGGAAATGATCCGGACGATGACCGTGTTTCCGGACCGGATGCTGCAGGCGGCCTCGGATCCGGGCCTGATGGCGACCGATCTGGCCGAAGAACTGGTGCGCAAAGGCGTGCCGTTCCGTCACGCTCACCGCAAAGTGGGTTCGCTGGTCCGTTTCGCCGCGGAACACGGCAAGAAACTGAACGAAGTGACGCTGGATGAAATGAAATCGGTGTTCCCGGAAGCGGATGAAGAGATGCTGAAACTCTTTTCGCCGGAACGGGCGGTGGAAAAACGCGATGTTTTCGGCGCCACCGGATACCGTCAGGTGGAACAGCAGCTGGAGTTCTGGAACCGGCATCTGTCTGAAAAAACGGAGGAGCAGCCATGATTGCCCGGATTCTCCTGCTGACCCTGCTGTGCGCCGGCTTGCTCTCCGTTGCCGCGGAACGGAAAGAACTGCCGAAGGACACTCCTTTTTCGGATGAAAACACCGGGATCGTCTTCCCGCCGGAGCTGGGGAATTTCCAGAAAACGGAGATCCGGATCAGCTCGAATCCGGTGGTCGGCACGCAGATCCGTTATGACGGGATCCAGGCCGGCTGTTCGGCCGGAATCTATATTTATTCCCTCAATGAAAAACCCGAGGTCATCTCGCCGGAAGATTTCCAGCTCCATTACCGGAAAGCCAGGGAGACGGTCCTGAATCTGGGAGCCATTTCCGAACATGTGAAGGAATCCGAATCGGCCGGACAGAAAGAGTTCGACGATAAGAACAATCCGGCGCACTGGGACACCTTTTCCCTCCGGTCGGACGGCGAAGAAACCTTTCAGTCCGATCTGGTGATGATCCTCTGCGGAGACCGGATCGTGAAACTGCGGATCACGGTGCCGGATGCCCAGAAAGAGGCAAAGGTGGACTGCAATGAGTTCATCCGGAAATTCTGCCGGTTGTTCTACCGGGATCAGCCGGTGAACTTCCGGGATGTGAAAACGGAAAACCATCAGCCGAAACGCTAACTCGAATCAGGAGATTTTCAATATGTCGGAAAAACACAGTCATCAGATGCGGAAACGTCCGGGATGGGATGAATATTTCATGCGGATCGCGCAAGTGGTCGCCCTGCGGAGCAACTGTTCGCGGCGTCAGGTCGCGGCCGTGATCGTCAAGGACCACCGGATCATTTCCACCGGCTACAACGGCACGCCGCGCGGCATCAAAAACTGCTGCGAAGGCGGATGCCCTCGCTGCTCGTCCGATGCACCCAGCGGCACCGCGCTGGAAGAATGTCTCTGCTGTCACGGCGAGGAAAATGCCATCGTGCAGGCTGCCTATCACGGCATTTCCGTCAAGGATTCCACGCTTTACACGACTTTCAGTCCGTGTCTGCTCTGCGCCAAAATGATCATCAATGCGGGCATTAAGGAAGTGGTTTACGCCGAGCGGTATTCCATCGACGACACCTCGCGGCGGATTTTGAATGAAGCCGGCGTGAAACTGCGTCCGGTTCAAATGGATCAGCAATAAAAAACGACCTTTTTCAGGAGATATTTTATTTATGGGTTTTGCATGTGGTTTTGTGGGACTTCCGAACGTCGGGAAATCCACGTTGTTCAATGCGCTGTGCAAAGGCGGTGCCCAGGCCGCCAACTTTCCGTTCTGCACCATCGAACCGAACACCGGGATCGTGCCGGTGCCCGATCACCGGCTGGATGAACTGGCCAAGATGGAACATTCCGCCAAGATCGTGCCGACAACGCTCAAATTCATCGACATCGCCGGTCTGGTGGAAGGCGCCAGCAAAGGCGAAGGTCTCGGCAACCAGTTTCTCGGACATATCCGCGGGGTGGACGCCATTGCCCACGTGGTGGGGCTCTTCAAGGATCCCGATATCGTGCATGTCAGCGCCAATGTCGATCCGGCGCACGATCTGGAACTGATCCTGACCGAACTGATGCTGGCCGACCTCGATCTGCTCCAGAACCGTCTCGACCGCGCCGCCAAACAGCTGCGCAACGCCGATGCGGAAACCAAAGCCGAATACGAAATCGCCGAAGGGTTCAAAAAGGATCTGGAAAACGGCACGATCCCGCGGCCCGACCGGACCGATCCGAAAGTGAAGAAAGTCATTGCCGACTTGCAGCTGCTTACGCTCATGCCGGCATTCGTCTGCGCCAACACCGATGAGGAAACCTTCAAGAGTTTCGGCAAGGATGATATTTCCAAACAGCTGCTCGCAACGGCGGGAAAACACGGGTTCGAAGTGGTGCCGGTCTGCGCCAAGCTCGAAGAGGAACTCGGCCAGCTCGATCCGGAAGAGGCCAAAGTCTTTCTGGACGACCTCGGTGTTAAGGAAAGCGGGCTCGAACGGGTCATCAAGACCGGATACCGTCTGCTGGATTACATCACCTTCTTCACCGCGGGTCCGACCGAAAGCCGGGCGTGGACCATCACGCGCGGCATGACCGCGCCGGAAGCCGCGGGCAAGATCCATACCGACATGCAGCGCGGCTTCATCCGGATGGAAGTGGTGTCCTACGAGGAACTGCTCAAGCACGGTTCCTGGAACGAAGCGAAACTGGCCGGGAAACTGCGGATCGAAGGCAAGGATTATGTAATGCAGGACGGCGATTCGGTCTTCGTCCGTTTCTCGGTGTAACCCCATGGCCTCAACGGTAAGGAACATTCTGAAACGGACAGCCTCGCTGGCGGGCGCCACGCTGGCCAGCCGGGTGCTGGGCTTTCTGCGTGAGATCCTGATGGCCCAAGTGCTGGGCGGCGGCGCGGTCGCCTCCGCCTGGAATTTCGCTTTCATGATCCCGAACCTGTTCCGCCGTGTCTTCGGCGAAGGATTGCTGGGGCCGGTGCTGGTTCCTCTGATTACCCAGAGCATCGAAAAAAACGGCAGGGATATTGCTAGGAACCAGTTTTCCACCATCTTCATCTGGATGTCACTGATCCTGTGTGTCTGCAGTACAGCCGTTTCGGGAGTCTCTCTGATCGTCCTTCAATTTGTCCAGCAGGAACATCTGGTGCTGGCATGTCAGCTGATTCCGCTGCTGATACCTTACTGCATCTTCATCTGTCTGGTCGGCATGGCGACTTCCGCCCTGAACAGCCTGCGGGTATTTTTCCTTCCAGCAGCGATAAGCCTGCTGCTGAACTTCTGCATGATCGGTGCGCTGCTCTGGCTTTGTCCGCAATTTACGAACCAGCCGCTCCGAATGCTTTCGGCTCTGGCTTACGCGGTACTGCTTTCCGGCATACTTGAGCTGATCCTGATCCTGTTCCTGCTGAAAGTGAATTTCTTCCATATCTCGATCACTTGGAAAAACTTTATCAAGGTCGGGATCCTCAAAGAAGTCTGGCGTCTGATGTTCCCGGGTCTGCTGGGTGCGCTTTCCTACCAGCTCAGTGTGATCGCGGACGGCACGCTTGCGCTGTGGATCGGTCCGTATGCAGTTTCGTCGTTGGGTTACAGCAACCGGCTGATCAATTTGCCGATCGGAGTGTTCGCTGTCGCTTTCGGCACCGTCTCGCTCCCGGAAATGTCCGCAATGGCGCAGCGCGGAGATTACCATTCGCTGGTGGCAACACAATTCGCCTCCATGCGGTATCTTCTGTTCCTGACCGTCCCGCTGACGGCATTCATCGGCATGTTTCATCAGGACCTGATCCGGCTGTTCTTTTTCCGGGGGGCCTTCGACCGGACCGCCTTGTGGGAAACCGGCTGGTGCCTCTTCTGCTACACCGCCGGCATTCCCGCTTTCGCAGCATTGAAAATCACGCTGACCGGATTCTATTCGCGGAAGGAAATGAAAATTCCGATGCTGGTCGGAGTCGGCTGCACCGTTCTGAATTTGATCCTGAACCTGATCCTGATGTTCCCGCTGAAACAGGGCGGACTGGCGCTCGCCACGGTGATCTGTTCATACGTGAACAACATCACCCTGCTGCTGATTCTGCAGAAACAGCTCGGGTGTGTGCCGCTGAAAGCCACTGCCGGACATTTCCTGCTGCTTATCGCGATCTCCCTGCCGGGACTGTATCCGGCAGGGAAGTTCTACCAACTGCTGAAAGCCTTGACCGGAGGTGTCCGGGGATTCGAACTCATTCCCGCCATGGCCGGAGCGGCTTTATGCTATCTGACGCTCTACCTGGCCCTCGCGGTCCTGTTGAAACTCGATGAAGTGAAAATATTGACCCGTCAGATATTCAGAAAACGGAAAGGAGCCTGAAGTATGGAATTTTACGAAGTGCTGAAAACCCGCCGGAGCATCCGTGCCTATAAAGCGGATACGGTGACCGATCAACAGCTGCAGAAGCTCGCCGAGGCGGTGAATCTCGCCCCGACGGCCTGCAATAAACAGCCGTTCAAGCTGCTGCTGGTGCGCGATCCGGAAATGCGGAAAACCATTTGCGCCCACACGCATTTCGCATTTCTCGCCGAAGCTCCGGTCATTGCGGTCATGATGACCAATGAATCCGCGTCCTGGACCCGGTACGAAGGCAATCCCGCTGCCGATATCGATGCTTCCATCGCCATGGAACATCTCGTGCTGGCGGCCGCTGCGGAAGGGCTCGGCACCTGCTGGATCTGCGCGTTCAGCCGTCCGGAGATGAATGAAGCGCTGAAGATCCAGGCTCCCTGGTCGGCGTTTGCGCTCTCTCCGATCGGTTATGCCGCCGGCGCACCGCGTCCGTTCTCCCGCAAAGCGCTGGCCGAAGTCGTGGAAATCAAGGGGTAAATCATGCTGACAGCCGATCTTCCCGATGCCCATTTTGCATCCGATACGCCGTCCGTAGCGGATTATACCCTGAAAACCGGAGCCTTCACGCTGCGGACCCTGCCGGTCGAGATCGGGGAACTGAATGAAACCATGTCCCTGGCGTCGAAACGCCGTCTGCATAATTCGGAAGACGGCTCGGAACTGATGTTCGAAACCGTGAACACCATCCCGTTCGGGGCGGAGCCGGAAATCCGGCGCAAAATCAGAATTTCCGAAGGATTGATCTGCTGCACTATGGACATGGTGATGCGCGCCTCCTGTCCGTTGACCACGCTTTCAGCGGGCGGACTGGTGGTCTCCGGCGACCTCCGGAAA
>JAZUCR010000795.1:0-1600 GCA_045639225.1 Victivallales bacterium | reverse complement strand
CATCATCGAAATTTTCTCCGTCGCGCGCGCCCATATCAAACGCGCCCGCCTCGATCTTCACCAGCTCCAACTTGACATCCCCCGGCAGAGTGACCGTCATGTTTTCGCCGCGGACGGCAATACACCCAAGCCCTGCTGCCAGCGATACCGACAACAACATCATACGACTTTTCATAGCACCTCCATCAATTTGTTATCTGATCCTTCCGGAATTTTTACGGGTAAAATATTCTTTTTTTCACTTTCAATTGCTGCCATCTGTTCGAGAAGATTTTATTGAATTTGCAAACTCGTTTCTGAATGTTTTTTTTATGCGTTTCCCGTTTTCAACGATCCAGCCATCCCCTTCGGGAGTGTCGTTTTTTACGGGCATTTCTATCTATATTTGTCCTCCCTGCTTATCAAAACCGCCTCACGACAGCATTATTCTCAAACTGTTTCCTCACCTTTTTCCCTTTTTCCATGATCCATCCTTCTCCGTTTGCCTCCCCTTTTTCAAATGGAATTTCAGCAACCTGCTGCCCTGAATAATTATATTCCTGAGGTAATTTCAAAATAAAAAATTAAAATTACTTGAAAAAAGTCAGTTGAAAGTTCATTTTACGCCAATCACAACAAAGGAGTTACATGAACAATCAACTGAGTTATTACATTAGCATCGAACCAGACTTTTTTCAAGAGCTGGAAGGAGAATTTGGATTAAAAATCACAGGGAAACTGGCAAATTTCCTTAGAACGGTGGAAATTGTCCGTCCAAACCGCTTTATGACATCGGAAATGAAATGGTGCGGTGTCGGACGGAAGAAATTGGATCGTGAGAAGTTTTTCAGGGCGTTTCTGCTGAAAGCGGAATTCAACCTGCCCACGACCAAGGTGCTCATTGAAAGTCTAAGAACAAATACGAGTTGGCGACTGCTGTGCGGCTGGGAATATTCGTCGAAGCTCCCGTCGGAAGCGACTTTTTCCCGTGCCTTTTCCGAATTTGCACAGGCCGAACTGCCCAGCGCGGTTCATGAGGAAATCGTGGGGGAAAACTGCCATGATGAATTGATCGGTCATGCCTCAAAAGATTCAACGGCGATAGAAGTCAGGGAAAAGCCTTGCCGCCGGAAAAAGCGAACCTGCAAAACCAAGAAGAAGCGAGGCCGCAAGAGCAAGGCCGAAAAAGCTGCATTGCAAGCGAAAGAGAAAGAAGAAATCCGAACCCGTCGCCTTGCGTTGCAGCCATTCCGGACTTTGCCTGAAAATCTGGCGGATTTGCCGGAGGGATGCGACAAATCCGGCAAGAAAAACAGCAAAGGAGACACGGACTGGTGGATCGGATACAAATTGCACTTTGATGTTTCCGACAGCGGCATTCCGTTGTCTGCCATTTTGACCTCGGCGTCGGTTCATGACAGCCAGGTGGCCATCCCCCTGATGCAAATGACCGCCGAACGGGTAAAAGTGCTGTATGACTTGGCTGACGCGGCATACGATGCTCCGGAAATCAAAATGGTTTCGGAGATGCTCGGTCATGTCCCGATCATTGATCCCAACAAACGGCGTGGGGAGGAAAAGGAACTGGAACCCGCTTCGCAGGTTCGCTATCATGTCCGCA
>JAZUCR010000794.1:0-1523 GCA_045639225.1 Victivallales bacterium | reverse complement strand
TGCGGAATACCCTTCAGGGTGCCTTTTTTCAGTTTGGGCAAAGCTTTTTTGAGGAGCACGGCGGCGGCTTTAGCAGCTTTCTGATGCACATCCAGAGCGGTATCATCAGGTCCGATGGGGAATTTTTCCTGCGCCAGGATATCGCCGGCATCGGGTTTTTCCGTCATGTAATGCAGCGTGACACCGGCTTCCTTTTCGCCGTTGAGCACGGCCCAGTTGATCGGGCAGCGGCCGCGGTATTTCGGGAGGAGCGAACCATGAAGATTGATCGCGCCTTTCTTCGGAATCGCCAGCAGTTCTTTGCCGAGCATGTTGCGATAGTAGAACGAGAAGATGAAATCAGGTTTCATTTTGCGGATCCGTTCGACCCACAGGGGATGGTTCGGATCCGCCGGAGCATTCAGTTCGATCCCTTTGGAGGATGCCAGTTCGGCCACCGAGCGGAACCAGGTGTTTTCCGCCGGATTATCCGCGTGGGTGAAAACGCTCTGGATTTCAATTCCATTGTCCAGCAAGGCCTGAATGCCTTCGCATCCGATGTTGTGATAAGCAAATACAACTGCTTTCATTCTTTTTGTGCTCCTGTATGTTATTTGTTCGATTCGTTATCCGTTTTTCCCGCGTTCAACTCTTTTTCAATATAAAATTGCGGCCGACCGCGAGCGTTCAAGTGGATTTTTCCGATATATTCGCCCAGCAGCCCCATGCCGGCGAACTGTGCGCCGATAAAGACAAAGAGGATGGCGAACATGGTAAAAGTTCCGTAACGGCCCCATTCTTCGCCGTTCAGGCGGGTCATCACAAAGATCGACACGCCGAAAATCACGCCAAGCAAAGCAATCACGAAGCCCAGGAAAGTGAGCATCCGGAGCGGGAAAGTGGACGTTCCGGTCAGCAGATCGTATTGGAGAGCGATCAGTTTCCAGACCGAATATTTGGATTCGCCGGCAGCGCGTTCGGCATGTTTGACCATCACTTCCACCGATTTGCGGGCGAAGGACATGGCCAGCATCGGGATGAATTTTCCCTGTTCATGGCAATCGAGAATCGCATTGACCACCGGACGGCTGTAGCCTCGGAGCATACATCCGTAATCGGTCATGGTCTGGCCCCGGGTCAGACGGCGAACCATGAGATTGACCGTTTTGCTGGCGATTTTACGGAAAAAAGTATCCTGCCGGTTTTCACGGATGGAGCCGACCACGTCATAACCCTCGGCCAGTTTTTCCACCAGTTTATGGATCTCTTCGGGCGGATTCTGCAAATCCGCATCCATGGTGATCATATATTTGCCGCGCGCTTTGGAAAGTCCGGCGGTCACAGCTGCATGCTGTCCGAAATTGGTGGACAGCAAAATGCCGATGATTTTACCGGGGTGTTCGTTTACCGCCTTTTCGATCAGTTCCGCGGAACGGTCCCTGCTGCCGTCGTCGACGAGCAGAATTTCATAACTCTGCGGAAGCTTGTCGCATGCCGCAACGCACCGTTTCACCAGCTCGGGCAGGTTCAATTCCTCGTTATAA
>JAZUCR010000793.1:0-3027 GCA_045639225.1 Victivallales bacterium | reverse complement strand
TGACCGCGGACGACCACGCCGTCAACCGGGAAGTTGTCGCCCGGGCGCACATTGATGATATCGCCGACCGCCAGCTCGGAAACATCGACTCCGACGTCTTTGCCGTCCACCAGTTTTCTGGCGGTATGGGGAGTCAGGCGGATCAGTTCCTCGATGGAACGCTGTGCGCCGCTGGCGGTATGCGTTTCGATAATGATCGTGACCAGCAGGAAGAAGGCGATCAGACCCGCCGCACTGAAATCGGCGGAGGTGAACGCGGCAAGAATTGCCAGCGCGACCAGTTCGTTCATGTAAACCCGGCCTTCGCAGAGGTCCTTGATCGCAGTGATCACGATCGGCAGGGCCAGGATGACCGCGCCGAGGAAAGCACTCAGGGAGGCAGCGAACTTCAGTTCGGGCATCAGCCAGTTCAGCAGATAATAGTTGACGATCATAAAGCCGCCGACTACCGCGAACCCGATCCGGCCCATGGAACGGCCGTGACCGACGCCTTCACCGATCGGAGCGCCGCAGGAAATGCAGCGGGTCGGTTCATCCGGATTTACCTCATGATGGTGATGAGTATGGCCGCAGCCGCAGGCACAGCCCGGACCATGTTCATGATGATGTTCGTCGTGATTATGGCTCATGATTCACTTCACTTCCTTCGCGGTATCCGCGTTCTTTTTAATGACAGGTTCGGGGTTGAGTTTCAGCCGCACTTCCTGACGCAGACCCGGAGTGATGCCGATCGCATATTTGTCTTTCGACTGCGCCAGCGCATCCGCCAGCGTAGTGGAATAAAGCGAAACCAGCACCGATTTCGGGTTCTTTTTGTATTCCTGGAGCAGTTTGGTGAAATATACCTTGTCGGCGACCACTTCCGAGACCACGCGTTCCTTGTAGGACTGCGCATTGGCAATGATCTCAGCCGCCTCGGATTTGGCACTGTTGGCGGTTTCGATGGCATAAGCCCGGGCCGTTTCCGTTTCGATGGATGCCTGGGTGCTCGCACTGGCGGCTTCATCGAATGCGTCGATCGTCTGCAGCGGCGGCCGTTTCACCGGCAGCGCGAGACTTTCCACACTGACGCCCATCTGACGCTCCTGAAGCTGTTTGATCAGCAGCGCTTTGACTTCGGCGATATATTCATTGGTGCGGTCATACAGGATGTTTTTGATGTTCCAGCGGGCCGTCACTTTGATAACGCAGTCATCCAGAATGTTCTTGAGCATCGTGGTGGCGCCGCGGGTGCCCAGATTTTCCCCGGTCGAACTCTTGACCACCTCATCCGGATCCAGCGGCTGGAGCGGAGTCAGGCAGGTCGTATAATATTTCTGCGGATTGTCGACCTTGTAAACCAGTTCCCATTCCGTATGGACGATACTGTTGTCTCCGGTAAGCAGATAACCGTCCTTGCCGGGAGTAAGTTCTCCGGCGTCCGACAAGGGACCCTCTTTCTTACGCTCGATCAGCGACTGGCGGTCGGCCGGCATAAAGGTAAAACTGCGGATCGTCTGGTTGCTCTTCGGCACCCGGACGATGGTGTTGATCGGATAAGGCAGGCACCAGTGATACCCGGAGGTATAGGTTTCCTGATATTTGCCGAAATAAAGTTTCAGGACGGTCTCCCTGGTTCCGTCGACGATGACCGCACCGCCGAAAGTGAAGAACCAGATGATCATAATGACGATCACGGTTGTCAGCAGGCAGAAAAGAGCCTTTGCCAGCTTGAGCAGAGCAGCCGTTCCGGTAGAGAACTGACCGCCATCAGCAGCCCCGACCGCGTCTCCGTATCTGTTGTTTTCGTTTGCCATCTTGTTTTCTCCGGAAGAAGGTTATTTCGCCGCGTTTTTGGCGGGGGCATTCTGCTGCAGCTCGCCGACGTTCATACGGAACAGATCGAACGGAGCGGAATCGGTTCCGAGCACCAGCGTGGTCTTGGTCTTGACGATGCGTTTGAGGGAATCCAGTTTGCGCAGGAATGCGGCCAATTCCGGATTCTGGCTGAAAACGGCATATTCGCGGGCGGCATCGGCATCGCCTTCGGCCATCAGTTTCTTGGCCTGCGCTTCGGCCTTGGTGATCTCTTCGCGTTTCTTCTGATTGGCATCGGTCTTGATCTTTTCAGCTTCGACTTTGCCTTTCTGCTTGTCGATCGAGGCCGCGGTTTCACGTTCTTTCTTCATGCGTTCGGCGATCGCGGTGGAGATCTTGGACGGCACGCTGATCGTACGGATACCCACTTTCACCACCTGCAGACCGTAACGGGCTTTCACGTCGGGAGCGATCTGCTTGAACATGGCCTGTTCGATTTCGTTCAGTTTCATTTTCTTCGGATCGGTGTTGATCATCTGATCGAAACGGAACTGACCGATGACCGCGCCTTTCACGGTCCGCATGCGGTTGCTCAGATATTCTTCCGCGGCTTCGAGGCTCTTGGCCGCATTTTTGAACTGGCGGAGATCTTTGATGCTGTAGATCGTGTAAATACCGACGATGACGTTCTTTTCATCCTTGGTCATGGTTTCTTCAAGATTGCCGGTATTGCCTTCGAAACAGCGTTCGCGGATATCGTATTTGGCGATCTCCTGGATCGGGAGAGGCAGACGCAGATGCAGTCCGGGCCCCTGTTCCCCGGTGATTTTCCCCATGGTGATCACGAGTGCGCGTTCCGTTTCCTGAACCTGATAGGAAAAGATAGCCACCAGGAAAATGGCGGCGACGATCAATCCCAGCAGAATGGTGGACCAGTAAACCGGCACCTTTGCAACTTTTTCCGAACTGTTTGTAGACATTTTTTTCTCCACTGTGTTATGTTATTTGTTTTTATTTCCCGATCTTGCCGACATCCGCGCCGTCCAGCAGGTCCAGCGCCGGTTTTTCTTCCATGTTCAACTCGTAGATCTGATACGGAATATTGGAAGAAAGAATGAATTTGCGCAGCTCCTTGCAGTCGTTTTCCAGAAAATCCAGATAGGTCCGGAGCTTGAAGAGCATCGGCTGCTGCTTGTAGGCCGCCAGCTGCTGCCGGAACCGGAACGCTTC